>NZ_ASSB01000398.1:0-20582 GCF_000520755.1 Paenibacillus sp. 1-18 | reverse complement strand
GGGCCAGCCGCTGTATTTTGTCCCTCCCGATGTCATTGGCTTCAAGCTAACAGGCAGTCTGTCGGAAGGGGCTACCGCTACGGATCTGGCGCTTACAGTAACTCAAATGCTGCGTAAAAAAGGCGTGGTCGGCAAATTCGTGGAATTTTACGGTCCCGGTCTGGCTAACATCAGCTTGGCTGACCGTGCGACCGTTGCCAACATGGCACCGGAATACGGCGCAACGATCGGTTTCTTCCCGGTTGATGCTGAAACCCTGGCTTACCTGCGCAGCACTGGACGCTCTGATGAACAAGTCAGTCTCGTAGAGGAATATTACAAAGCGCAAGGCATGTTCCGCACAGCCGATACGCCGGACCCTGTGTTCAGCGATACGATTGAGCTGGATCTGGCTTCGGTTGTACCGAGTCTCGCCGGACCGAAACGTCCGCAAGACCGCGTAGAATTGAGCCGCATGAAGGAAACCTTTGAAGGTATTATCCGTACCCCGGTGGACAAAGGCGGTTATGGACTGAGCGATGAGAAAATCGCACAAAAGATTCCGCTGACCCACCCAGATGGCTCCACCAGCGAATTGGGTACAGGGGCAGTCGTCATTGCGGCGATCACAAGCTGCACGAACACCTCCAACCCAAGCGTTATGCTGGGCGCGGGCTTGCTTGCCAAAAAAGCCGTGCAGCGTGGACTCAAAAAGCCGGGTTATGTTAAAACCAGCTTGACACCAGGTTCCCTCGTCGTGACGGAGTATCTGCAAAAGGCCGATTTGATCGGCCCGCTGGAAGCACTCGGCTTCCACGTGGCGGGTTACGGCTGCGCGACCTGCATCGGTAACTCCGGGCCGCTTCCTGACGAAGTCAGTCAGGCCATTACAGACAACGATCTGACCGTGGCCGCAGTCATTTCCGGTAACCGGAACTTTGAAGGCCGTGTGCATGCCCAGGTCAAAGCCAACTATCTCGGCTCACCTCCACTGGTTGTCGCTTATGCGCTGGCAGGTACGGTGAACATTGATTTGGCGAATGATCCGCTCGGCTACGATCAGGACAATCAGCCGGTATACCTGAAAGACATTTGGCCGACTTCCGAGGAAATCAAGGAAGCCATCAGCCTGTCTCTCAGCCCGGATATGTTCCGTCGCAAATACGAAAATGTATTTACTGCCAACGAAAAATGGAATTCCATTCCGGTTCCTGAAGGCGAGCTGTATGAATGGGATGAAAACTCAACCTATATTCAAAATCCGCCGTTCTTTGAAGGACTTCAGGATGGCGTGCAGGATATCAAGGAAATCCGCAATGCCCGTGTGCTTGCCCTGTTGAATGATTCGGTTACAACAGACCATATCTCACCAGCAGGCAACATCGCCCCTTCCAGCCCGGCAGGACTGTATTTGAAGGAGCATGGTGTAGAGCGTAAGGACTTCAACTCCTACGGCTCCCGCCGCGGTAATCACGAGGTCATGATGCGTGGTACATTCGCCAACATCCGTATTCGCAACAACGTGGCTCCCGGTACGGAGGGCGGCGTGACCAAATATCTGCCAACGGATGAGGAAATGTCCATCTACGATGCGTCCATGAAATATCAGGCAGCCGATCAAAACCTGATCGTCATTGCCGGCAAGGAATACGGTACAGGCAGCTCGCGTGACTGGGCAGCCAAGGGTACGCTTCTGCTGGGCGTTAAAGCCGTCATTGCCGAAAGCTTCGAGCGGATTCACCGCAGTAACCTGGTGGGCATGGGCGTGCTGCCACTGCAATTCCAGGAGGGCTACGGCTGGTCCAGCTTGGGTCTGAACGGTCGCGAGACCTTTGATATCCTTGGCATTGACAATGACGTGAAGCCAGGTCAAGAGCTTACGGTTGTAGCCAAACGCGAGGATGGCACCAAGTTCGAGTTCCCGGTAACTGCCCGTCTGGACAGCACCGTCGACATCGACTACTACCACAACGGTGGTATTCTGCAAACCGTATTACGTCAAATGATTCAAGCGTAAAGAACGAATGAATAATGAAATCCCCTCCAAAATGCAGTGAAAACTGCAAATTGGGAGGGGATTTTTACATGCTTCAAGCCTTTAAAAGAAAACATATGCCTAGGATTGAAAATACGAGGGTTATAAGAAGTGTGAATAGACCAGGTAGGCTTTCCATGATTGCAGAGCCTTCTTCGCTCTTGAACTGACGACTGAGATAAGGCTGGAGCATCAGCATAATTATAAAAGATATCAGACTAATGCCACACAACAACCATACCTCAGGGGAGGATTTGTCTACAAAACGATCAGCCACATCATTGAAATTGTAGTGGATTGCTACATTCCTGGGCATTGTCGGATACATGAAAAGGTAGATGACGAAAGGCAAAGCAGAAAGAAAAAAGGACAATACATTAAAAATATTCAATCTATTGCGTATGGAAATCCTCCTAATAAAGCTAAATCGACTCATATCATACATGTTCAGCAGTCTATATTTTGATACCTATGGCTTAGAAAGAGAGAAATAATCAAGCTAATGATCGTTGGTAAAAAAGAAGCGAGCACCATGTATTCATTAACTTGCAGTCCTAATCCTACAGCGATCCCTATTAAGCCAAAGGTTATCCAAATATAAGCAGAGATGCGATGCGTTTTCTTCCAGGCTCTTTCATTCGAAAGCAGCCACGGGAACTTCAAACCAATTATACGGTTAGGTGTTAATCTAATGAATGTGATACCTACTATTAAGTGTAACATCGCCGAAAATAATAAAACAAAATTAAAAGTGTTGAAAAAAAGCTTTCCTGAATGCAGCAGCATGAGCATAAGGTAAATTAGATTTACTACAACAAATGCACTTGAACAGATTTTGCGATAAAGAACTAAATTTTCCCCAGAAAATTCGACTCCGTCTCTATGTTTTGAATACTTTGGGTACAAGGTCACAATTGCAAAAGTAATAATCATAGCACCCAATGGCAGATATAGAAAAGGAATACGATACGTAGGATTGGGGGATGAAGAGGAGAAAATAAAAAAATTAATAATATGCAGCGCAATAAAGAGGATAGAGACATGAATCCAGGGCTTTTTAAATTCTTCTTTCAAATTATAATTATTTCCCATTTAGAATCCTCTTTTCTTAGTTAATTTTTAGTAAATTTCAATGAAATAAATGCAATAAACTCTTCAAGTACAGATAAACTCGCAGAATAAAGGATAAAGGTTCCAGCTCTTCTTTTAGAGACCAGTCCACCTCGATATAAAATTTCCAAATGGTGACTTAACGTGGAATCAGGAATATTTATCCTTTGATTAACCTCCTTTACCGTGAGGTCTTGCTGAATAAGGATAGAAATAATTTCTCTCCGGGTTGGATCAGCCATAGCTTTGAATATGTCCTGCATATCCCACCTCTGATTATTGTTTTCCCTATCAAAATTATATATTCGTATGCGTAGAAACTACTTATTACTAACAACGAGAGAAATAAACAAGCTAATTATCGTTGGTAAGAAAGAAGCGAGCACCATGTATTCATTAACTTGCAGTCCTAATCCTACAGCGATCCCTATTAAGCCAAAGGCTATCCAAATATAAGCAGAGATACGATGTGTTTTTTTCCACGCGGTTTCATTCGAAAGTAGCCATGGAAACTTCAGACCAATCAAGCGGTTAGGTGTTAATTTAGTAAATGTAGCGCCTACTGTTAAGTGTGTTATCGCCGAAATCAGTAAAGCAATATTTAAGGGATTAAAGTAAATAGCTTTTGAATATTGTAACATTACAAAAAGAGATAGAAAATTTAACACAGGAAATACACTGGCACATATTTTCCGATATGGAATTAAATTATTATCAGAAAACTGCTCACTGTCTCTATGCTTCGAAAATTTAGGGTACAAAAATACAATTAAAAAAGTTAAAATCATTGCTGATGACGATATAAGAAAAAAAGCTATAGGGTGCTTTAAAGGGTTCATTGAAGGTAACAAAATAAAAGAATTTATAAAATGCAATATGATAAACAAAATGGAAATCTGGATCCACGGCTTTTTAAATTCTTTTTTTAAATCGTAGTTATTCTCCACTCAGTACAACCTCACTCTCGTTCTGATTTTGAGTTGATATTCAGAAGTAAACTCAATAAATTCTTTGAGTATAGTGGGATTTGGAATATTACCCTGATACTTTTTTGACAAATTCATATTTCTGTATTCCCGGAAATATAAAACTACAGCGCAAATAATAAAGAACTTAGATTTATAACACTTTAATGTAACCAAGGGGATGGAAGTGAAGCCACAGAATCTCTAAGAATAAACATCTTTTATCCACGCCCCTCAATTAATTCCCGTCTAATACATAAAACTGTAATAAATCTAAATATCAGGTTGTTACAGAATCGGATCAAGAGATAGCTTTTGTGTCAATCTTGGACATAGTTCATTTAGCTCATCATTAAACTTGTTTATTAGTACCTCGTCTACTTTCGCAGCAAATTCATAGTCATATTTAAAATTCCGATAAATTAAGACAACTATCTCAACGAAAATGTAAAATAAAAGAATTAAAATGAATATATTTGAATAAAATATATATTATTGTCTGATCATAATACATGTTTTTCAAAAAATAAGAGATCAAAGTCACATTAAATATAATTTTTTACAAAAAATAGCTTTTCTTTTGTTTCGAAAAGGAGTTATTATCCATATACTCTATTTCGATTATTAAAATAAACATCACAAAAACAAAAAAGCCGATCCCTCAGGACCGACTTCCTACCCTATTCTCCTATAACCTTACCTTCACATTGCCAGTTACTTCGAAATGTCTAAAAAGCCTTCTCCGAATACATCCCGCACATCATGAATCGTGATAAAGGCTGCTGTGTCGATAGCTTTTACAATCTTTTTAAGCGCCGACACTTCTTGCTTACTAATGACGATATACAGAACTTCCTTCGGGTTTTTGGTGTAATATCCGTGGCCTGACAGAACGGTAACTCCACGATCCATTTGCGTAATGACCATCTCTGCAATTTTGTCTTGATGCTCGGAAATAATCATGACCGCTTTCTTAGGGTTTAACCCCTCAATCATGAAATCCATAACCTTGGTACCCACGTACAGGATAACGATGGTCAGCATCAATTTTTCCGGACCAATAATAAAATAGGAAGAGAACGCTACGATCAAATCAAAAAACAGCAGGGCATAGCTGATATTCCAATCCAAATATTTATTGGCAATCCGCGCCAAAATGACCGTTCCTGCCGTTGTGCCCCCTACCCGCACGATTAAGCCAATTCCGATTCCGACCAAAACCCCGGCAAACACGGCATTAATCGTCAGCTCATGCGAGTCAATCCGCCAGTCAGCCGTTAAATGCAAAAATAATGAGTTAAATGCAACTGCAATGACGGTGTATAACGTTGTTCTAGCATCCAGAAATTTATATCCAATAATTAACAACAAACCATTAATCACCAGATTGACGATTGAGGGAGACCACTGAAACAGGTAATACAAAATAATCGTAACCCCTGTTACACCCCCTTCGCCAAACTCATTCGGGATCACAAACAGATTAACTGCCAGCGCGAAAAAAAACGCGCCCAGAATGATAAATGCTATGTCTGCAATTCTTTTTTTCATATATGTCATGGTCCTTTCCCAAACATTCAACGGATGAATAGCCAAAGGAATTTGCTGACTCTAGCTGTCAAAATACGCTTACAACCAGTTCATGGTATCTACTTACAAACCTAAAGTCAATATAACTTTGACACTTTAATTCGCCACCAGACTGCCTTAATCCCGGCTTCAAGGCTTTGCAAAATTCGATTGCACTCGCTCCAAAGTACAAAATAGTGACGAAACCAAGCCATTTCGACAAAAAAACACAATCCCAACTACTAAACTAAGAAAGCGGGCCTCTAGCCCTTATTTTGGACCTAGGCATATCCTCCCTCAAAATGACCATCCTCCTAATACACATCTTGGACGCATACGACCATCTTCCTGTTTTATGTCAAAAACGTTTTACTTTGAAAAAATGCGGGTATAATGATTGCAATCTTACCAAGCAACTTACATGGCATTACGACATCAAGTACATACAAATAGTCCTATACAGACGTCCTAAGCAACTCAATCTGAATTTGACAAAATGGAATTGGAGGAACAAACCACATGAATACAATGAACTTAACTGTACACACCCTGATGCCCTTTCACCACCAATACCAACGTGCCAACGCGGTGAGCATGCAGAAGAAAGAAGATAGCTCGGAGAAGAAGCTCAGCTTTCAGGATATTTTAAATGAGAAAATGGGTAAAAAATAAAGCAGCCTTTTTTCGGTTACTCCATCTTGCTTTGACATAAGCTCAAAAGCCGTGTTTCCCTACATCGTCTGTAGAGAAACACGGCTTTTTTGGAGTATTTACATTCGGACGCATAAGCGACGATCCTCACTTAGCTTGCCAGCGTGAGTAATCCGGCTTCCCAATCGGTTGACTCACTTCCAACCTATTGCCCCGCATCCCGGTATTGCTCTGCCTTTTCACGCATCCCGGCAGCTACAGCCTCTTCTGTATTCAGCCCCTTGTCTGCCGCGTAGGCGCGAATATCCTGCGTAATCCGCATGCTGCAGAATTTGGGACCGCACATCGAGCAAAAATGTGCTTCCTTGGCCCCCTCCGCCGGTAGCGTCTCGTCATGGTAGGATAGAGCACGCTCGGGATCGAGGGAAAGGTTGAACTGGTCGCGCCAGCGGAACTCAAAACGCGCCTTGGATAAGGCATCATCCCGTTGTTGCGCCCGTGGATGGCCTTTCGCCAGATCGGCAGCATGTGCCGCAATTTT
Source organism: Paenibacillus sp. 1-18 (assembly GCF_000520755.1). Taxonomy (NCBI): domain Bacteria; kingdom Bacillati; phylum Bacillota; class Bacilli; order Caryophanales; family Paenibacillaceae; genus Paenibacillus; species Paenibacillus sp. 1-18. The sequence continues at coordinate 13,732 of NZ_ASSB01000398.1, read as the reverse complement.
GTAGGTAATAACCCCTTCACGAACATCATCCTTGTTCGGCAGACCCAAATGCTCCTTTGGCGTAACGTAGCACAGCATCGACGTCCCGAACCAACCGATCATGGCTGCTCCGATGGCCGAGGTAATATGATCGTAGCCGGGCGCAATATCCGTCGTGAGCGGTCCCAAAGTGTAAAAAGGAGCTTCCTTGCAAATTTCCATTTGCAAATCTACATTCTCCTTGATTTTGTGCATCGGGACATGCCCCGGACCTTCGATCATGACCTGGACATCATGCTTCCATGCGATTTGTGTTAGCTCACCCAGTGTTTCCAGCTCTGCAAACTGCGCTTCATCATTCGCATCATAGATGCTGCCCGGACGCAGGCCATCCCCGAGGGAAAAGGCGACATCGTATGCTTTCATGATTTCGCAGATTTCCTCAAAATGCGTGTATAAAAAGTTCTCCTGATGGTGGGCAAGACACCAAGCCGCCATAATCGACCCGCCTCGGGAGACAATTCCCGTCATTCTATTCGCTGTCATCGGAATATAGCGCAGGAGCACGCCCGCATGGATTGTAAAATAGTCTACACCCTGCTCTGCCTGCTCAATCAGGGTATCGCGATACAGCTCCCACGTCAGTGCCTCAGCTTCGCCGTTTACCTTTTCAAGCGCTTGATACAGCGGTACCGTTCCAATCGGCACTGGAGAATTCCGGATGATCCATTCACGCGTCGTATGGATATTACGGCCTGTGGACAGATCCATGACCGTATCCGAGCCCCAGCGCACAGCCCAGGTCATTTTCTCCACTTCCTCCTCAATGGAGGATGTAACCGCCGAATTGCCGATGTTGGCATTGATCTTCACGTGAAAATGACGTCCAATGACCATCGGCTCATTTTCCGGGTGATTGATATTGGAAGGCAAAATCGCTCGTCCCGCCGCCAGCTCCTGTCGCACAAACTCGGGCTCCACCCCTTCACGAATCGCCGCAAATTCCATCTCGGGTGTAATGATTCCCTTCCGAGCATAGTGCATTTGCGTCACCGTGCGCCCTTGCGACGCGCGAAGCGGACGATGGGTCACGCCGGGGAATTCCGCCGTCTCCCGCTTGGAACCAGGCTTCAGCCCGTTGTCCTCCGGCTTAACTGTGCGTCCCTCGTAAGCCTCGACATCGCCCCGTTCCAGCACCCAAGCCCGTCGAAGCGGAGGCAGTCCCCGTCGGATGTCCACCTGATAGGCTTCGTCCGTCATCGGACCGCTTGTGTCATACACACGCAGCGGCTCATGATGCTCTGTACCCTGCGCCGTATGTGTCGGGTGCAGCGCGATTTCACGCTCTGGCACGGCAATGTCCGGCCGCGAGCCTTGAATATACACCTTGCGGCTCCCTGGAAAGGGCTTGACCCCATCCACTTGCTCTGCACTTGTCTTCTCTGAACCTGTCTTTCCTGCCACTGCTGCCTTCATTTCAGTTCCTTCTGTTTCCGTCGGTTTCATTGTCCGTTCCTCCCGTTTCGATGAAATGACACACCGATCCGGAACCATTCCCAGGGTGGCTGATCTATGCAAAAAAAGCCGGTTCCCCAGGGAACCGGCTAATCTAACGAGGAGCTGTCCAAAAAGTGCGCACGTGGAATCATTATATTCCAATATGCCGTCTTGGGCAGCAGCTACGTATACATTTCAATGGCCGATTACTTCCCTACGCTGGTATGATCCAGATCAGGTGCAAAGGGTCCGGAATCCTGTACGATTCCATCTCAGCCCGGCATTACAGGCTCCCCCAGTAAATGTGATTCTTCGATTTGCATGAGGCGGCGATAACAGACCTCCCGCCATCCTCATCAGATTACTTTAAATTTACTGCTTTGGCAACCCCACTCTGGCCCTGTTACGGAAGCATAAGCCCCATTTCCTTCGCAGCTTCGATCAAAATTGGGGCAAAATCATGCAACGTCTCAGGTGCAAGTCGGCTGACCGGACCAGATACAGACAAAGCCGCAGCGACCTGTCCCTTCCGGTTCACCACAGGCGCAGCTACAGCGGCAGCGCCTGGCTCCCGCTCTTCATAGCTGGTTGCATAGCCCTTCTCACGAATGTCCTGCAGCTGAGCTTTATAGACCTCCGGGTCTACGGAGGACGGCCATTCATCCCCCCTGAGTAAAGCTTCCAGCTCCTGCGGCGGCATAAAGGCTGCCAGCACCTTGCTGGAAGCCCCTACAGCCAGCGGCATACGCGCACCCACAGGCGCAACGCGGCGGATCGCCTGGTTGCTCTGAACGGCTTGAATGCGAATACGCATACTGCCGTCCCGCAAGTACAAGCTGACCGTCTCACCCAGACGGTCACGCAGTCCTTCCATCGCAGGCTGCAGCAGCACTGCCGGCTCATCACTTTGTGACAGATGGGTGGACAGCTCCCATATGCGGAAGCCGAGCCGGTATTTTTCGGTTGCGGCATTCCGAATGACAAAGCCACGATCCTCCAACGTAGTCAGCAGCCGATGAACCGTGCTTTTATGTAGCCCAATTTTGGAGGCAATCTCCGTCAGGCCAAGATCCGAATCTGCGGTAAAACACAGCAATATATCAAGCGCACGCTCCACAGCGCGAACGGTTAATTTACGGTCTTCCATCGTGAACCGCTCCCCTTGCATCCATTTTCGTTTCACACCTTGAAACATGGTTACATAAATTATATAGAATACCCGCGGCTACTGTAAACCAATGTTTTTGTGACAGCTATATTACAAAAGAAGAACAAACATCGACAATTCTTTGCGTCATTTTTACTTTTCAGGTTCAGACGTTGACTTTGGATAATCCCCATCATACGATAATAGGTATCAATATGGACATACACTATCATTTTCAAGTGAATTTGTACCTAAATTCCATAGCATGAAGTTCAATTTTATATAAGGAGGCTCTTACATGATTTCGACATCCCAGCGCAGCTCTCAGCTACAAACCGCTGTTCAGGAGCCGTCCATCCCACGGATTAATCCCCGTCTGCTGCGGTTCAAGCACATTGTGATTGCGCTGCTGCTATCGGTCGTATTTTTTCTGCTGTTTTGTTTTATTGCCCTACATGCCTACATCGCATGGGTACTGACGAATCCAACCGTGGCACCGCTGTACTCTAATCCGATGCAGGCGAAGGGAATGCCCTATGAGGAGGTCAGCTTCCCTGCCAAGGACGGCAGCCGCATGGTGCAAGGCTGGTATATCCCGGCGAATCAATCGCGGAAAACGATTATTTTCAGCCATGGGTATGGGGCCAATCGCGAAGAAAGCTGGATTCCCATGTATGACCTGGCACATTATGCCCACCGTTTAAACTTTAATGTGGTTATGTTCGATTACGGCTTCGCCTCTCAAAACAGCAAAGCAGTCGCGACCGGAGGCAAAGCGGAATCCCAACAGCTTCTGGGGGCGATCCAGCTTGCGAAGCAACGCGGCTCGTCGGAGATTATCGTATGGGGCTTCTCGATGGGGGCAGGAACCGCCCTGCAGGCGGGCTTGCAAACCAAGGATGTGGACGCGATGATTTTGGACAGCACCTTCCTGCTGGAGCCGGATACGCTGTACCATAACATTCATAATCAAATTAATCTGCCACGCCATCCGTCTTTGGAAATTCTGGAGCTGCTGTTTCCAGTTTTGAACGGCACCAGCTTGCATCAAATTCCATATCAAGAGGTTAAAAAGGAAAACTATCCGTTCCCGATTATGTTTGTGCATGGTACGCAGGACGAAAAAGCTCCTTATCCCATTGCGGAAAAGCTCGCTGCCAATCAGACCAATCCGCTTTCCAGTGTGTGGATTGTCAAAAACGGGCTGCATGAGCTTATTTTCAGGGAGCATCCACGTGAATATTTGCGGCGGGTATCGACGTTTTTAAGCAATGTGCAGGAACTGGAGGACAAGAAGACCATCGCTAATGCGAATAAGCCAACGACTGCGAAGTAAGGAATTGATATAGAGAAGCCTGATGATGGACACTTCACTCGTGCCGTGGTCGGGCTTCTTTTTCTGCATCCCAATCGGCATTCATGATTCTGCATGGCATGTGATATCTGGCGGAAAGAGTTTATAGACATATTCCCTACGAGAGGTCGAATATACTGGGTACGTATGCATCCGGGGCAGACTCTTTCTTCAAACCGGAAAGCCATAGTGGGATACGGGAGGTAAAAACAATGCTGAGTACTTATGGGGCTTTTCTGCCCTTACGCGTGCTGGAGGAAATCCGGCATTGGAAGCAGCAGGAAAGTTGGCATGTGGAAGTGATTAAGTCCGCTACTGAGGGGCTTGAGCCTGCATATGTGCAGCTGCTCGATGATTGGCGAACTGTATTTGAACAGACTGAACGCGCTGCTGTTGAGCTGCTTGAAGAGCAGCGAAGCGTCCACGCTCACGCAGGTCAGACGTGGAAGCACTCATGGGATCAAAAATCGGCTACTCCACAAGCGCACACACACGAACTGGCTAAACCATCAGGACAGTCAAGAGAATGGGGTGATGCCTCATCCTCTGGAGAGGTGCCATCGCCAGAGACTGCCTCACAAGATCTGCATCGTCGGCTGGACGGATTGCTGCAGACTGCAAATCGCCAGTCACAGGAGTATGTGCGCCAGCTCGGCCTGCTGAGCGAGCACAGTCTTGCGTTACGGCAGCAGCCCAGATCCGCTGGAATTGTGCTGCATGCGGCCCATGAAAGCCAATATTTCCTGATCTCCACTACACCCTTTCAAGAGCCTGGCTCCATCGCCAGGGCCGCTGGGTTGTATCATGTGTCAGCCGAGGGTGAGCACTACCCTGAGGATGCGTTTCGAGAACGGCAGGCGGGCATAAGGGGAGAAGGCACATGGGCGGCTAAAGGCGTCCAGTCCGGTCAGGCGGAGCCTTCGGCAACGGAAAAAGCTTCTCCCGGCCGCCCGGTTCCTATTGGGGGACATCGGTTGCCACCGCTCCCTTATCCCTACAATGCGCTTGAACCTTACATTGATGAAAAAACGATGCGTATTCACCATGACAAGCATCATTTGAGCTATGTGAATGATTTGAATAAAGCAGAGAAAAAGCTGGAAGAGGCGCGCAAAACAGGTAATTTTGACCTCGTAAAGCACTGGGAGCGGGAGCTGGCGTTTAATGGTGCAGGCCATTATTTGCATACTCTTTTTTGGACGATTATGAGTCCTCAAGGCGGCGGAACACCAAGCGGGCCGCTGGCTGAGCAGATCAAAAAGGATTTCGGCAGCTATGAGGCATTCAAAAAGCATTTCAGCTCGGCGGCCGAGAAGGTTGAGGGCGGCGGCTGGGCGATCCTGGTGTGGAGTCCACGTGCAGGACGGCTTGAAATTTTGCAGGCCGAAAAGCACCAGAATCTGACTCAGTGGGAGTCCATTCCGCTGCTGGCGCTTGATGTGTGGGAACACGCCTATTACTTGAAGCATCAAGCTGAACGCAACAAATACATCGAGGATTGGTGGCATGTCGTCAACTGGCCTGAGGTGGAAGAACGCTATGCTCAAGCCTCCAAGCTGAAATGGCAGCCCTTCTAAGCTAATTGCCATGTGAGTTAGTGAGTTAGTGAGCTAGTGTGCTAAATCCATGCTCTACCTTACACTTGTGAATCGTATCGTTCTCTAAGTGCAGCTATCTGTTCTGACAATCCTTGCGGTTGTATCAACGAGCCATCGACAGGTAAAATCGTAGTCCGGCTTTCGATCACCCGGCGCAGAGATGCTGTATAGGCCTCAACAGATGGCACTCCAGCCAGCTCTGCCAGGCTGCCCATCGTTGCCGGATTTACCCGCGGATAATCCGGCTGCGGCACGCCCGCCTTCGTATCTCCGGCTGCCGCCGTATAAAACTGCTGCACCGCCTGTGCACGCTCCGCACCACTGCCCTCAATCATCACGAAAGCCGTGATGATATACGCCTTGGCTTGACGCCGCTGCGCAATGCCGCAAAACTTGCGGCCACGAACGCTGACATCGTAATCACCGGGACAGAAGGACCCGGTGATTTCCCCGGTCTGCGCCTCGGCAGACCACGGGGCCAGCGCATCGGCAATCAGCCCCGCCATGAGCCGGAAATCCTCATGCAGGCTGATCGCGTGCTGCGGATTCGGCAGGATCAGGGACAGGTTCAGTACCCCCCTGTCCAGTATGACGGCTGCTCCGCCCGAGGGGCGCACGCACACCGAGATTCCCGTGCTGCGCACATGCTCCATCGCCTGCGGCGCGTATGGAAGCCTGCGGTCGCGGTGACCGATGACCAGCGCAGACGGATGCCGCCACAGATGCAAAATAGGCGCAGCTCCTTTTCCAACTTGCCGACAGGCCAGCTCCTCCCAGGCCAGCGGAGACAAAACATCCATCTGGGTGAGCGCAAGCGGCGCTTCAAGCCATTGCAAATCAGGCAAAACGGTTGTTTTTTCTGTTGAGCTATGTACGTTCTCCATACGTTATCCCCTATCTTAAAAAAACTGTTATCCATAGGCTAATCGTAATATTTGGCGTTCACCTAATCCCATGTTAGCAAAAAAGGGTGGCTACGCCTATGCGTAAACCACCCTTTTTGTATCGCCTGACCGTCGCGCCCTGTTCGATCATTCCTTGATCAGGGACAGGAATTCTGCGCGTTGTGCCGCATCATTACGGAATGAGCCGCGTACCGCAGACGTTACCGTTTTACTGCCCGGCTTTTTGACACCTCTTGCACACATACACAGATGTTCGCCTTCTACAACCACCATTACCCCGTGAGGAGAAACCGTTTCATCCAGAATATCCGCGATCTGTGATGTAATCCGCTCCTGAACCTGCAAGCGGCGGGTCACAGCCTCTACCAGACGGGCAAGCTTGCTCAATCCTACAATTTTGCCACTGGGTACATAGCCGATATGCACTTTTCCGAAGAAAGGAGCCATATGATGCTCACACTGGCTGTAATAGACGATGTCCTTCACAATCACAAGCTCCTCGTGATTCTCGTCGAATGTCACACCCAGCGCATCCCGAGGATCAACCTCATAACCCGCAAATATTTCCTCATACATGCGCGCTACGCGTGCCGGTGTCTCCAACAGCCCTTCACGCTTGGGGTCTTCACCGATCAGTTGTAAAATCTGCTCCACATGGTACTCGATTTTATCCCGGTTATCCGCAGCTTTGCGGTTAATATAATCTTTTACGCCAGCCACAGTAATCCTCCTCTATGCAGCAACCTCATGCGACATCCGTGCTCACGTTGCTCATTATTTCCGACGGCCCTGATTTTTACGCGCACCAGGCTGATTTTTGGAGAACTGCTGGTTCTTCATCATCTGCTGAGCCCTCTGCATTTGTTTTCCATTCAGGTTGTAACCCATCTGCTTGGCCATTTTTTGCAGCGTTTCAGGGTCGTTCTGCATCTTCTCAAGCTGCTTGCGAAGATAATAAGCACCGATGAAAAATCCCCCAACCAAACCAACAATCAGGGTAATAATCGGAATGACAATATTCCACACCACGAAGTCGTCACCTCTGTATATTTATATGAAACATCATGCATTACACACGAACCTATCATAGCAAAACATGGGACAGCTAGCAAATCACAATTTGCAAACATATGTCCTTATTCTTTTTCCAAATTCAGCAGCTTTGTCTTGACTTGCAGACCCCCGGCATAACCGATAAGGCTTCCGGTTGCACCTGATATCCGGTGACATGGAATCAGAATGGGCAGCGGATTTTTGTTGCTCGCATCGCCGACTGCACGTACGGCTTTGGCACGTCCGATGGACTCTGCAATATCCTTGTAGGAGACGCTCTGTCCATACGGAATATTTTGCAGTGCACGCCATACCTGCTCTTGGAAGGGAACCCCTCTCAAATCAAAGGCTATACTGAATTCCCGTCGTTCTCCGGCAAAATATTCACGCAGTTGATCCGCGGCCTCGCGCAGTTTTTCCGGTTCCTGCACGTAGACATATTCCCCGATCCATGTCCGGGCCCATTGCTGAAGCAGTGCCTCCTTCGCATAAAAAACGCCAAACTCTATTCGGCACAGCCCCCGATCCGTTGCGCACAACGTCAAAGTGCCCACAGGTGTCTCCATTTCATCATAGTAAATGGTGGTTGGACCCTGTGAATCCACGGCCGTTGCTTCTGAATTTGATAATTCAGAGACCTTTTGCTGTTCTGCTTGCTGTTGCTCCTCCAGTTTGGAATGCGCCTGCGCGATCATTTCGCGTACTTGCTCATGTTGTTCCTTCTCTGATGCTTGCTTGATCGCTGTCATAGCGTTTTCTCCTCCTATTCGGCTCAAAGCCCAAGCCGCCGTTCCCCGAAGCTCGGGGCGTGGATCATCCAACAGAACCTCCGTCAGCTTGGGTACGGCACTGATATCCTTGAAATTGCCCAGCCCGATAATGGCATTGCGCTGAATTGGCTTTTTTCCCCGCCAGGCTGCCGCGCTTTGGCCAAATCGTTCCTTGAATTCACGATTGCTCAAATCCAGCAACGGCAGCAGCAGTGGCTTCACAATTTCGGGATCGGGAGTAAGCTCAGGATGATGATTCCAGTTAAGGCCCCGATTTTTGGGACATACCATTTGGCAGGTATCACATCCGTACAGCCGATTCCCTATTTTCAGCATAAACTCTTCATCCAGAAAGCCTTTCGTTTGTGTCAAAAAGGACACACACCGCTGGGCGTTCAGCTGCCCCGGTCCCACAAGCGCGCCCGTAGGACACGCATCCAAGCATTTGGTGCATTCCCCGCAGCCGTCCGTGACGGGTTCATCTGGTTGAAAAGGAATGTTCGTCAGCAATTCGCCCAGATAAATCCATGATCCGAGCGTCGGTGAAATCATCATTGTGTTTTTGCCGCTAAAGCCGATACCTGCGCGTTCCGCTACAGCTCGATCCGACAGTTCTCCGGTATCCACCATGCTTTTCAGCATCGCATCAGGCACTCGCTCACTTATAAAGGCCTCGAGCTTCTCCATCGCCTCGCGCAGCACAAGATGATAATCCTTCCCCCAGGCTGAGCGTGCCAAAATACCACGATACTTGCCCTTTTCCGACTTCGGCGGATTCTTCATTTTAGCAGGGTACGCCACCGCAATGGCAATCAGGGATGCTGGTTGTGAACCATACAGCTCCGGATAAATCCGCTTATGAATATCCGGCTCCTCAAAGCCGGATTCATAGCCTTTGGCCCGATGCTCTTCCAATATAGCTTTCAGAGACAGAAAGGGGTCGGCGGATGCGAACCCGATGGAGTCGATACCCAGCCCCGGAGCTGCCTTAATGATTTCCTGCTTGAGTGATGCCCAGGTCGAGGCGGTTCCGGCAGCCGTTGATACTAATCCGCGTTGCATCCGATACTCACCTCTCTTTCATTCCTTCGTACGTAATCACTTGTTATGAGGAATTTGCAATCATCCTCTTATCTCAAATTTCAACAGAAAACAGCTCCAGATGCTACCGTAAATTTTTAACAGCGCTGGTCGCCAGAAAATCACAGCGATTGTTCAGCTCGTTGTCACTGTGCCCCTTCACCTTTACATATTCAACCTCATGCTTGCCCATCAGTTCCCACAGTTCTTCCCACAGCTCTTTATTTTCAACAGGCTGATTTTTACTGTTGCGCCAGCCGTTACGAAGCCAATTCTTAATCCAGCCCTGTTTGAAGCAATTGACGACATAGGCAGAGTCACTGTGAACTTTGACATGACAAGGCTCCTTGAGCAGCTTTAGCGCTTCGATCACAGACTTGATCTCCATGCGGTTGTTTGTTGTCATTTGCTCGGCTCCGGACAGTTCCTTGCGATGCTCTCCATACAGCAAAACAACGCCCCAACCCCCAGGGCCCGGGTTTCCCGAACATGCGCCGTCGGTATATACCATCACTTCTTTCATATTCCTCTTCCTTTCCTGATTCGCAACCGTCTGCTCCGTCATGATCCTGATCGGTTCACACGCGTTCCGCATTGATTTCAAACTATCGTTGCTCTATAGCCACTTCCAATCAGATATCGGCCAAAAAATAAACTCCGCACGCCCCAGCAAATCCTGGGATTTAATGCTGCCGAAATAGCGGCTGTCCTTGCTTGCGGCAGTATGGCGGTTATCTCCCATGACAAAAAAGTGACCCGGCTCCACCGAAAAAGGGCCGTAATCACCATCCTCCACCCTGGAGTTGGTGTAAGGCTCATTTAGCAGCTCACCGTTCACATACAAGCGATTATGTTCCACCCGAATCACATCTCCGGGAGTGCCTATCACTCTTTTCACTAAAAATCTCGGGTTGGACGACTTGGAGTCGGGATCTTTTAAAATCACGATGTCTCCCCTGGCCGGATCATGAAAATTGTAAACCAGCTTGTTAACGAACAAATGCTGGCTCTCCATGAGTGTCGGCTGCATCGAATGTCCCCTGACAGTGGACAAATTAAACACGAACAGGTTCAGAAGCAGCAAGACGATCAGCGCAATCAGAAGGGTAACCAACCAATCGCGTAAGTAACCAGCGCGACCTGCCTGCTTGGATGTTTCCGGTGAAGGAAGCGGGCCTGACGAAGGAGCCAAAGCGTCCATAATATACCTCCTTAACCCTGTTATAAATAGAAAAGCATATCCCGTACCCGATTGCAACGGTTACTCAGATATGCTCTAATTGGAAATATTAACTTTAAAAATACTCAATTCTCTTTATATCAATGAGGGCCGTTTAATGAGGAGCCAAAATACTAAGCTTCTGAAAAGCCTGTAAAATCTGGTTTGCTCCATAGCCCATTGCTTCATACAAAGGCATGGCCGCGCTGTTATGCTTGTCCCCGGCTACTAAAATGCGGCTAACTTTACGTTGTTGGAAACGTTGCTCCATGGCCTCCACAAGCGATTTCCCAATACCCATTCGACGATGATCGGGGTGAATAGCAATACGATAATAACAACCATGATTCTGATCTATCGTGCCAATCAGGGCACCAACAATCTCTCCCTCATCTTCCGCAACGACGATCAAACCGGAATCCCACGAAAGCTGACGGGCAAAAGCACCCACCGTCTCCTTGTAGCACTCCTCTGACAAAGCAACTTGCATGAGTTCGGTTACTGGATTCACATCACTTAATTGAAAGGAACGAACGTGCATAAGTAATATCTCCCTTTTCGTAACTTAATAAAAAAATGAGACAACGCCGTCATTTTTACATAAATCCTTAAAGTTCTTAGCATGGTGTTAATCACAAGGCATTATGATAAAAATGCATACGATCTGCTATATATGAAATAAAGAACAGGTAAAGGGTGTAATGCCCTCAAATTCGTCAGGTCCAAAAGACATGACAAAGATATAGCAGACGACAAAAAAGCCGAAATTTCTGCTTCCTTGATCATTAAACCACACTTTTAACAGGAATACATCCCTTTTTCTCGTGTAAGCGCTGTATATGTAGCGTTTACATTTTTCTATCTTATAATTTCCTTCTTATTACCTATATTTTGTGTATTCCAGTCAGGTTTTTGGACATGCTAGCTATCAGGTCGTATTTCCCAGTTTGCTATTTTACAAACAAAAATGTTGATAAAATAGCCTGAATGCGGTTTAATATAACTGTAGAGGGTATTATTACATAGGAATACCTTACCCAACCATATAACCAGGAGGGATTTTATTATGGCATTTCAATTACCAGAACTTCCTTATGCAAAAGACGCACTGGAACCGCACATTGATGCACTGACAGTAGAAATTCACCATGATCGTCACCATAACACATATGTAACGAACTTAAATGCAGCTCTGGAGAGCGCTCCTGAACTGGAAAGCAAAAGTCTGGAGGATCTGATCTCCAATCTGGACAGCGTTCCTGAAAGCATCCGCACTGCGGTTCGCAATAACGGTGGTGGACACCACAACCACAGTCTGTTCTGGGAAGTTATCGGTCCTAACGGCGGCGGTCAGCCAACGGGTGCTATTGCTGAAGCAATCAGCAACGAGCTGGGCGGCTACGACAAATTCAAAGAAGACTTCACTAAAGCAGCTACAACACGCTTTGGTAGCGGTTGGGCTTGGCTGGTTGTCGGCAAAGACGGCAAACTGGCAATCACTAGTACTCCTAACCAAGACAGCCCACTGTTTGAAGGTCTGACTCCGGTACTTGGACTGGACGTTTGGGAGCATGCTTACTACCTGAAATATCAAAACAAACGCCCGGATTACATTGCAGCATTCTACAATGTTATCAACTGGGATGAAGTAAACAAACGTTACGAGGCAGCAAAGAAATAAGCCAGTAACACATTCACTACTATAATAAAGGCTGTCTCCAAAGTAGAATTTCTACGAGTGAGACAGCCTTTTTCAATTTAAATGGATGGAAAGAAGACCCGTCCATTAAGCCGAACAGTAAAACGCAAGAAGATGCTGACAAAGATTTGGTATTCCATGGTAAGATGGTAGCGACGATCATCAAAACAATGCTGGAGGTTGATGGATGCAGACTTTCTTTCGCTACAACTGGATGGTTCGGGAACAATGGTACCGCTGGTGTGAGGAGGTACCGCAGGAAGAGCTTTTGAGAGAACGCGTCGGCGGTGTCGGCGGTATTTTGAAGACGCTCTTTCATATCGTTGATGTGGAGTGGAGCTGGATTCAAACGATTCAGGGCAAGCCTGATTTTCAGGAGGACTTCTCACTCCATGCTACGCTGGATAAAGTCCGTAAGCTGGATGCGAAGTTTCGACTTGATGTCGAGCCGTTCGTGCTCGCCTGGCATGAAGGGCTGGAACAAAAAAGGTTTGAAGATCACCTCCCGGACGGCAGGATTGTAATTGATGCCTGGGGCGAGGTGATGCGTCATGTCATCGCCCACCAGATTCATCATATCGGGCAGCTGTCCGTATGGTCACGGGAGCTCGGCAAGCCTCCGGTTTCGGCCAATGTAATCGGCAAAGGGCTGATCGAGATCGAGGACCGTGCCAATTCACTTTAAAGATCGAAAGTGGCGAAATGTATATCTACATGAAGCAGGCAACCAAACATTTTTGAACAGGCCATGTAATTGTGACTGATAAATAGCGACGGTCTATATATATCGTTATTTTTACGAGACGTCAGACTTAGCGAAAAAAGAACAAAAAAAGCTGCCGAGACTTCTCCGGCAGCTGTTGAGGACCTACACCAAGGTCCCTTTTTGCTTTGCATAATATTCGGTGATCAGATCGAGGAACACCTTGGGAAACGCCATGGTGTCCATATCCGCCTCGCTGATCCAGCGGTATCCCGCAGGCAGCCCGGAGTGGGCCTGCTCCTCCTGCTCTGCCAGCGCAATCAACGCATCCGGCTTCGCTCCGGTGCTGTAGTCTGCCCGCTGCTCGGCAGCCAGCGGTTGTCCGTTCGCCATTCCTGCAGGGCTGGCGACCTCTTCACACTGGAACACACGCAGGTTCCAGTGGATGTGGCTGAACGTGTGCTCCGCCTCACGTACAAATCGCACCGGGCGCGCAAGCACGCCCTCTGCCAGCAAATGAGCCGCCAGATGGTCCATGGCAGGCTCATCCGGCACCGGGCCGTTGTAGCCCTCCGGCCCGGCCTGCTCGTGCGGCAGCTCCCACATGCGGGCGAGCAAGCCCTTGGCTGGACGCTGCCGGACGAGCAGGCGACCTGCGTTCGCGCCGCTGCCCTCAATGAGGGCGACGGAACGCGGCTCAAGCCGCGGCGGCTTCGCCTTCGTCTTCA
>NZ_ASSB01000397.1:0-617 GCF_000520755.1 Paenibacillus sp. 1-18 | reverse complement strand
TTAATTTTCGGTATCCATACGCATGGCCGTCTGCAGAAATCAACTCCATAATCCGTTCCATAATCTGAGCATCCGGTACTTTTACGCCGTCCGAACGCAGCGAATATCCTGGCTTTGGTCGTCCCCCACTTGCTGTTTTCTCGATCAATTTTCTATTTTTATGGTAGTAGTAACTAGATCTCGGGATGTTGGCCAGTCGTAGCACAAGCGTGACGGCATATCCTTCACAAATGTAGTGTTCTGCTACTTCAACTTTTTCAGCAAATGAGGGTTTTTCTTTTTTATCAAGTCACGCAGTATCGCAATCTCTAGTGCCTGTTCACCCAGTAGTTTCTTCAATTGATCATTTTCTTGGGAAAGCACTCTGGAATCTAGTCCATGTATGGTTTCCAGTGAAGTTTCACCATATTTACCTTCTTCAAATTCCTTTACCCAACGGTGAAGCATATTGACGGCAATTTCATATCTCCGGGCTACAGCTGCCTTATTCCCGGTTTCGATGGCTTCCTTGACGATTTGGCGTTTAAATTCTCTAGAATGTTTATTTCGTGTCATTTTCTCAGCCCCTTATCACTAGTAGTGTAATCCATATACACTCTTAGTGTCCAAGTTCACTA
>NZ_ASSB01000396.1:0-3692 GCF_000520755.1 Paenibacillus sp. 1-18 | reverse complement strand
AAGCTTATTGTCTCTAAAAGCTGAATTCCTATGCAGGTCATATTAAATTGCACCAAACACCTAAGATTTTCAGATAAAAGGAGAGCAACAGAATGCTGAAGATATTCAAATATCTCAAGAAAAATGAATGGATGCTCGTGCTTTTCAGCCTTGCTTTCATCGTTGTGCAGGTATGGCTTGATCTGAAGCTGCCTGATTATATGGCAGAAATTACAACCAAGCTGCAAACAGCAGGAACACCTATATCAGAACTGCTGGTCCCCGGTAGTTACATGCTGTTGTGTGCCGTCGGCAGTATGATTGCATCTATTATTGTCGGCTATTTTGCGGCGAAGGTGGCGGCAGGACTGGCCATGCGTCTGCGTGCGATGGTCTTTGATAAGACCTTATCCTTCTCGATGGAAGAGATGAACAGCTTTTCGACGGCAAGCCTCATCACACGCTCCACGAACGATGTTACCCAGATTCAAACAGTGGTTGCGCTGGGACTGCAGGTGATCATCAAGGCACCGATTCTGGCTGTGTGGGCCATTGTGAAAATCGCGGATAAAAACTGGCAGTGGACCGCCTCTACAGGAGGGGCCGTGGCTGTCCTGATCCTGATGCTGAGTGTCATTGTTATTTTCGCTCTGCCAAGTTTCAAGAAAATCCAGCGTCTCACCGATAATCTGAACAAGGTAACACGTGAGCATCTGACCGGACTTCGGGTGGTGCGCGCTTACAATGCAGATCAGTACCAGGAGGAGAAGTTCGGGCAGGCCAATGTCGAATTGATGAATACAAACCTGTTT
The DNA here is from genome assembly GCF_000520755.1 of Paenibacillus sp. 1-18. Classification (NCBI taxonomy): domain Bacteria; kingdom Bacillati; phylum Bacillota; class Bacilli; order Caryophanales; family Paenibacillaceae; genus Paenibacillus; species Paenibacillus sp. 1-18. The sequence goes on along the minus strand of NZ_ASSB01000396.1, from coordinate 2,901 downwards.
GCGAACCGGTTAATGGCAATGGTTGGCCCGGGCATGACCTTTATTATGTCGGGTCTGAGTGTCTCTATCTATTGGATTGGCGCTTACCTGATTAACGGAGCGGCCGTGTCGGACCGCATTACGTTGTTCTCTAATATGGTCGTATTTTCCTCTTATGCGATGCAGGTGGTTATGGCCTTTATGATGGTAAGTATGATCTTCTTCCTGATGCCTCGAGCTTCGATTTCTGCGAAACGGATCATGGAGGTATTGAATACCGAATCCAGCATCGTTGACGGACATGAGACAGCTGGAGAAGAGGACGTTATGGGTCAGGTGGAATTCCGTAATGTCAGCTTCAAATATCCGGTTGCGGAGGAGCCCGTGCTTCACAACATTAGCTTTACGGCAAAAAGGGGCGAGACGGTTGCCTTTATTGGCGCAACAGGCAGTGGCAAAACCAGCGTAGTCAATCTGATTTCCCGTTTCTACGATGTGACCGAGGGAGAGGTGCTCGTGGATGGTGTGAATGTCAGAAACTATAAGCAGCAGGCACTCCATAACAAAATCGGGTATGTCCCTCAGAGAGCCGTGCTTTTCAGCGGTACAGTGGCATCCAACGTTTCGTATGGCGATGACGGAAGAGCAGGAGCTTCGGAGAAACTCGTCAAAGCAGCCGTAGGGATTGCCCAAGGCACGGAATTTGTTGAAAAAATGGATGGTCAGTATCAGGGACGGATTTCACAAGGTGGAGCGAACGTGTCCGGTGGTCAAAAGCAGCGTCTGTCCATTGCGCGTGCCATTTACCGCCAGCCGGAGATTTATATCTTCGATGATTCCTTCTCGGCACTGGACTACAGAACAGACCGGATTCTGCGCTCCGCTCTTAAAAAAGAAACCGGCCATGCGACGACACTCATTGTTGCTCAGCGCATAGGCACCATTAAGGACGCTGACCGGATTATCGTACTGGAACAGGGGGAGATTGTAGGGAACGGCACACATGAAGAGCTGATGGCGAACTGCAGCACCTATCAGGAGATCGCTTATTCGCAGCTTTCGAAGGAGGAACTCGTACATGGATAAGAATGAACACACCGTCGGTAGTCAGGATATGAAAATGAAACAGCGAGGTCCCATGGGTGGAGGTCCTGCGAGGGGGATGGCTCCTGGTGAAAAAGCGAATGATTTTAAAAAGACCATCGTCCAGCTCTTATCCTACAGCAAGGCCTATGTGCCCGTAATTATACTCGCAATGGTGCTGGCCCTGGTCGGTTCCGCCTTCAATGTAATTGGTCCGGATAAGCTCAGCGATATTGCCAACCTGATCCAGGAAGGAATCGTAACAGGGGTTGATGTGAATGCTGTCCAGAAGATTGTTTTTGTATTGGTGCTTTTGTATGGTCTGGGTCTTATCTTTAACTATTTCCAAGGCTTCATTACGGCAACCGTGTCACAGCGTCTTACAAAAAAGATGCGGACAGAGCTGTCCCGAAAAATCAATCATATGCCTTTGAAGTATTTTGATGCTACAAGCTACGGTAATGTGCTTAGTCGTGTGACCAACGATGTCGATACCATCGGTCAAACGTTAAACAACAGTCTCGGCACGCTTGTCAGCGCGCTGGCAACCTTCGTGGGTGCCCTGATTATGATGCTGTATACGAACTGGATCATGACCGTTACCGGGATTCTGGCTACGTTGATCGGTTTTTCCTTGATGACCGTGATTATGAAGCATTCACAGAAATATTTTGTAGCACAGCAAGCGGAGCTTGGCCAGATTAACGGTCATATCGAAGAAACCTATGCCGGTCATAACGTAGTCAAGGTATATAATGGAGAAAAAGCAGCCAAGGAAGTGTTCCATGGCATTAACGGCCGCTTATATACAAATGCATGGAAGTCCCAGTTCATGTCTGGCCTGATGATGCCGGTCATGATGTTCATCGGGAATTTCGGTTATGTCGCGGTCTGTGTCGTAGGCGCTTTGCTGGTGAATCAACATACTATAACGATCGGAACTATTGTAGCCTTCATGGTGTATATTCGTCTGTTTACACAGCCTTTGTCACAGCTGGCACAGGCCGCAACCAATCTGCAATCTGCGGCTGCCGCCAGTGAACGTGTATTCGAATTTCTGGGTGAGGAAGAATTGGCGGATGAGAGCGACAAGACCGAGAAGCTGGACAACGCCAAAGGGAATATCGAATTTAAACATGTCCGTTTCGGTTATCACGAAGACCGTATGATTATCAAGGATTTCTCTATGAAAGCTGAAGCTGGTCAGAAAATTGCCATTGTTGGTCCGACAGGCGCCGGTAAGACAACGCTCGTGAATTTGCTTATGCGGTTCTATGAGCTGAACGGCGGGGAAATCTATATTGACGGAACCCCGATCAGCCAATTAACACGTGAGAATATTCATGAATTATTCTGTATGGTGTTGCAGGATACCTGGTTGTTTGAAGGAACGATCCGTGAGAATATCGTCTTTTCCAAACAGCATGTTACTAATGAACAGGTGGAAGCTGCGTGTAGAGCGGTAGGGCTGCACAGCTTCCTTAAAACACTGCCGCAAGGCTATGATACGATGCTGGACGATAAAGCCAATCTCTCTGCCGGTCAAAAGCAATTGATTACCATTGCAAGAGCCATGATTGAAGATGCACCCATGCTCATTCTGGATGAGGCCACAAGTTCGGTCGATACGCGTACGGAATTGCTGATTCAACAAGCGATGGACCAGCTGACTGTAGGTAAAACCTCCTTTGTGATTGCCCACCGCCTCTCGACGATCAAGAACGCCGATCTGATTCTGGTCATGAAGGACGGCAACATTATCGAAACGGGCAAGCATGAGGAATTGCTGGCTAAAGGCGGCTTCTATGCCGATCTATACAATAGCCAGTTTGAACATGC
>NZ_ASSB01000395.1:0-29188 GCF_000520755.1 Paenibacillus sp. 1-18 | reverse complement strand
AAGCGGCGGCGACCCGGCGGGTCGCCGTGGGGTTACGAGCCGAGCTGTCCGTCGGCCTGCTCGTGCTGCTGTTGGCTGCGCTGCTCACCCACTTGTCACCCGGTCAGGCACCCGCTGTTCCGTTCGAGGAGACACACACTACAAGCGAGTATAACGTCAGGCTGGGAGTCAGCCCCAATGCTGTGGGCAGCAATGAATTTAAGGTGACTATTCAGGATAGCAAAGGGAATGCGGTTTCAGGAATTCAGCAGGTTTCATTGACGCTCGTTCCGGCAGACCCTGACAAAGCTCGGCAGGAGTTTGTTCTCCCAGTGAAGCAGCAGCCCTTCCGCAGTCAGGAATTGATAACTGCCGAAGGAACATGGGTGGTCAAAGTACACGCCCTGACGGCATCTCTGGATGCGGTTGATGCCGACTTTACCCTGCACGTAGGCGGGAAAAAATAATCAATTTATTACTTTAAAGGAGCGAAATAAATATGAATACAACGATTCAATCGGTGAAATCCAGATTTTCCAGGTTTGCGGCGTCAGCGGGCTTGATTGCAGCAGGCGCCTTGCTTTTTGCAGGTATGGCCAGTGCACACGTGACGGTAAAGCCTTCCGTTTCGCAGCCCAATGCGTGGGAAACCTACACGCTGAAGGTACCCGTGGAGAAAAACATCCCCACCACCAAAGTTGCTTTGAAAATTCCGAAAGAGGTCGTTTTTAAACAATACGAGCCCATACCGGATTGGAAGGTAGCTACTGAAAAGGACAGCTCTGGTAAAGTAACCACCGTGACCTGGACAACGGAAAAAGACGGTATTCAAGCAGGACAATACCAGCGCTTCAGCTTTGTAGCACAAAATGCAGACCAGAATACCGAAGCACCTTGGGACGCCTTCCAGTATTATAGTGACGGAAGCATTGTGGAATGGACAGGCGACGAAGAAAGCAGCACACCTCATTCCATTACCAAAATAACGACAGAGGCTATATCCGAAACCCCTACCCATGCCACAGACAGCGGGCACGATTCGGCTGGCACCGCAGCAGGCCATGCGAGCACAGACACGACCAAAGAAAGCAGTAGCCCCGCACCCGCTTCGAGCCCTGCTACGGAAGCTGCGTCTACCGCTACAGCTCCAGCCAGCCCGGCTGTACAAACGACCGCTCTCATCCTCTCGATTATTGCAGTCGTGCTTGGTGCAGCAGCTGTCGGCATTGCACTCAAGCCCCGCAAGTAATCTAAATTGTTCTGATTACTATAGATACACAGTGGCTTGCTCCTCCACTGAACGGATTTGACCGCCTAGAAAATACGTGCCTCTGAGCACGCTCAACAAAAACAACCATTGAATGGCTTAACAGCTGTCAATGGTTGTTTTTTTATATGGGTACACCAACCAAAAAACATAATACCCACGCTAAGATATACTCGGGTTCATCTCATCCTACATTTCACATTCACCTATCTATCATTTTTTTGGTAAAATGGTAGAAACCTCACGATTCTAGCATAATAGCTTTGCAATCTATTGAGCATAGGAGATCATAGGATGAAAATCGTAAATAAGGCTCTGTTATCTAGCGCTATTTTTCTGAGTACAGCAGCGGGCATCTATAGCCCCTTGGCTCAGGCGGAGGCGGGCAAGGTCAGCATTGTGCTGGACGGATACCCGTTACCGTTCCCCGTACAGCCCGCAATGATGAACGGAACGACCATGGTTCCTTTTCGTGCTATTTCGGAAGCTCTCGGCATTACCGTCAAATGGGATCAAGCCAGTCAAAGCATCACCGCTACCAAATCACAAGGCTCTGCAACCAAGCAGGTGGTTCTGAAAATGGGCAGCCGCAATGCCACAGTGGACGGGCAAACAGTGCAACTAACAGCTGCACCCCAAACCGTACACGGGAGCACGATGATCCCGTTAGGATTTTTCGGGCAGCAATTTGGGGCCACGGTGAACTGGAATCAAGCAACACGGACCGTCTCTATTACATCGCCACGTGAGGCCATGTATACGGTAGGCTTCTATGCGTTATCTTCTTTTGACCAGCGATCCAAGATACCTAATTTTAACGCAGTAGCCTTCGGCTGGAGCCGAATTGATACGAACGGGCAGTTTACGACAACTGGCAAAGAATACAAATGGCCTCAAGCCGCTGGAACCGTAACACCGGATTCTATTGTACAGGAGGCAGACAGCCAGGGGACGTCCCCTTATCTGATGGTCTATTCCGGTGACGGTAATCACGAGTTGACCAAGGTTTTGGAAAATGCTCAGCTTCAAGAACAGGCCATTTCCCAAATCGTCAGCACTGCCACCGATAAGCAGTTCAAGGGAATCACGCTTGATCTGGAGGGTCTGGGCTGGAGCGGTGATAAGGCCAAAGCGCGTTCAGACTACAACGCTTTTATTCAAAAGCTGTCTGCCAAAGCGCATCAGGCTGGACTCAAGCTCACCGTCGTTCTGCATCCGCTGAACAGCTCTTACGCTGGCTATGATTACAAGACGCTGGGCAATCTGGCGGACGATCTGATCATTATGGCTTATGATTATGGTCAAAAGGCGACGCCTGAGCCTTTGGACAAAGTAGACGAAGCCATAAAGCTGGCCTTGAAGGAAACCTCGCGGGACAAGCTGATTTTGGGGATTTCGATGGGTAGCGAAAAAGACAGCACTGTTAACGCCAAGGTCGGCCTAGCCAAACGTTATGACCTTAAAGGCATCGCCATCTGGCGGCTGGGCATCATTGGAGAAACGGCTTGGACGAAAATGAACGAGGCCATCGAGTTTAAATAACCCTGCTCTTACTGCGCCCGCTAACGATCTCGTGCATCTTGGATGAAATCATCAGCGGGCTTTCCTTATGCCCACCTTAACAAAAATGCTTTCCCGAATCGGATGTTGTCGCCGCAGGCTCGCCATTCTGCTCCCCATAAAAGATACCCCAGTCTCTCATAAAATCCAGCAACGGCCTTAATGTATCCCCCAACGGGGTAAGCGAGTATTCTACATGTGGTGGATTCTCGTTATAAATTTGACGATGTACAATGCCGTCCCGTTCCAACTCACGCAACTGCAAGGTCAGCATCCGCTGTGTAATATTGGGCAAGGTTCGCCGAATTTCGTTGTAACGCCGTGGTCCGGTGGTCAAATGATATAGAATCACTCCCTTCCATTTACCGCCTATAACCCCTACAGTTTTCGCCACTGGACATCCAAAATTCACGCTAACTCCATTTTCCATTTTTTGTGTCATCTTTCCCCTTCTTTCTGCAGGATATAGATCCATAGCCCCAGATTGGTGACAAGGAACAAATATGTGCGTACTTGTTCCCTCAAAAAACTTTCTATATGATGACTATATATTCGCTATCAGCTCTCATTATATTAGCAGAAAATATATGAAGCACCAACTAAATCCAACTGGAGGGAATACGTTTTATGTCCAATACATCCGCTAAAAAACAGGAGATTCTGGATGCTTTTCTGTTCCGACACGCCACGAAGGAATTCGATCCTGATCGCATCATACCGGAGGAGGATTTTCAATTCATTCTTGAAACCGGTCGGCTTTCCCCAAGCTCCGTCGGTTTTGAACCGTGGCAGTTTGTGGTTGTACAAAATCAAGCTTTAAGACAAAAGCTGGCTGCGGTGTCCAGCGGGGGGCAAAAGCAGATTCCTGCGGCCAGCCATGTCGTCCTCATTTTGGCGCGTAAGGATGTACGATATGATTCTCCTTACGTGGAGTATATGTATAAAGAGGTAAAAGGCATGTCCGAGGAAGAATTTGCTTCGCTACCGGGACGCTACAAAATTTTTCAGGGTGAAAATCAACGTCTGCTGGAAAACGAGCGTACGTTATTCGACTGGGCTTCCAAGCAGACCTATATTGCCCTGGGCAATATGATGACGGCGGCGGCTCAGATCGGCATTGATTCGTGCCCGATTGAGGGCTTTAACTACGATCAGGTGCACGCCATTCTGGAGGAAGAAGGACTGCTGGAGGACGGACGACTGGATATTTCGGTCATTGCCGCCTTCGGTTATCGCGCTCATGAGCCTAAGCGGGAAAAATCCAGGCAGCCCCTGGAAAAGGTCACACGCTGGGTTCTGTAAATATACCTCCAATACTGTCAGTCAAGCTTAAGTATAGTAAACATCCTAACAGGCGGGCTTGCGATCATCCATCTTAACGGTGGCCCATCGCAGCCCGTCTTTTTATTTAAATTTTTTCTCTTCTACAACCTTTTGTTTATAGCCGCAGCCAAGTTATCCTATATAATAAGATGTATCTGCCTAAAAAGGAGTAAAGCACACGTGGAAAAATCAGAGAAATTGACAAGGATTGTTATTGTCGATGATGAAGAATTAGCTTTGGATTATATGAAGCGTCTGCTTGGCAAGTTACAAGGCATACATATTGCAGGAGCTTTTACGAATCCGTTCGTGGCTAAGGACTATATTTTACTTGATGATATAGACATAGCCTTTTTGGATGTAAGACTTCCAGAGATCAGCGGAATTGAATTAGCAAGTCAAATTTTGGAGTACAAACCCCATATTCAGATTGTATTTGTTACGGCTTACGATAAGTACGCTATCCAGGCCTTCGAGCTTAATGCGCTGGATTATCTGCTCAAGCCGGTCACAACAGAACGTCTCATCAAAACCATGAATCGTATTCTGAAGCGTGAGGATCAAGCTGTCTCCATACCTTCGGATCAGCCTTCCCTTCTTCATTTACAGGTTTTTCAACATGTTGTCTTCACATTACCGGATCAGCAGCCCACTGTTCTTCAGTGGAGGACCAAAAAGACTCAGGAGTTGTTTTTGTACCTGCTCCAAAACCATGACCAATGGGTTCGCAAATCAGCCTTGATTGAATTACTATGGCCGGAATATGAAGAAGATAAGGCCTACTCTCTTTTATATACTGCCGCTTATTACATTAGAAAAAGTATAGCGCCGTATCATTCCTTTTTAGATATTTCCAACACTAATGGCGGTTATATTTTGCATACGCAAAACGTGCTGTTAGATACAGAAAGATGGGAGTCCCTCCTGGCATCCGCTCCACAGATAAACAAGGAATCCATTCCCTATTATGTTAAAATGATGGAATTATAGAAAGGGGACTATTTACAGGAATATGATTTTTGGTGGGTTGAAAGTGAACGCCAAAGACTGCATAAAATGTGGTTATCCACCTCATTAAAAATGGCAGAGTGGTATAGAGGGAACTCCCAGCCTGAAGAAGCGGTCTCAATTTATGAGGGCATCTGTAGTCGTCACCCCCAAGCAGAGGAAGCCTACTGGGGATTAATGAAAATCTATGCTGATATGAACAAAAATAACCTAGTTAACAAGTGGTATGATTTGTTATCATCCGTCTTATGGGAAGAGCTTCATGAGAAGCCCAATGAACAAATTACGAATTGGTTTATAGAGTGGCAAATGGCACATGCCTAGTCTCACGGCTAGAGTCATTCTCGGGAACCCGTAGAACCTCATCAGAACCGGCACTTGCTTCGCCTCGTTCTGCATGAGGTCCTACGGGACAGAGATATTAAGTTTCTTGCCTTTGTATCCGGGGAACATGGAAGCTCACCGTTGTACCCTGATTGGGACGACTACTAATATACAGCCCCTTACCGAATACTTGCTTCAGACGTCGGTCCGTATTCCGTAACCCAATCCCGCTATGCTGTTCTTGCTGAGGATCCAGCAGACGATCCAGCTCCTCCTGACTCATACCCATACCGTCATCCATAATGGCTATTTCTGTGCCATCCTCCCGCTGCTGAATTCGAATGCACAATGTTCCTCCATCTATCCGATTCATGATACCATGCCTGATCGCATTTTCCGCAAGTGGCTGGATTGACAACGGCGGCAGAAGCAAGGACACCTGTTCGTCTACTTCCCATACAATATCTAATCTATTCCCAAAACGCTCCTTCTCTATATAAAGATAAGATCTCAGGAGTGCAAGCTCGTATTCCAGTGATACGACTCTATCAATATTTTGAGGATTGAAGCTTGATCTTAAATATTCACCGAACTCTTCAATAAGCTTCACCATTCTGGCATGATCCACATGACTTAAGGATGCAATGGTATTCAAGGTGTTAAACAAAAAATGAGGTTTGATTTGCGCCTGTAACCATGCAGCCTCCATCCAAAGCTGTTCCCTTGCGGACTTTTTAACATCAGTCAAGGCACGTACCCTGGATTTCAATTCCATGGAATCTACAGGCTTCATAATATAATCGTTGGCCCCGGCAAGAAATCCCGTATATAAGTCCTCCTGCTGACTACGTGCCGTCAACAGCAGCACAGGCAGCTCGGAAATGCTAAAGTATTCCCTCACACGCCGAGTTAACTCATAACCCGACATTTGAGGCATCATGACATCCGCTATAATTAAATCCCATTCCCGCTGATCCAACCTATGCAGAGCCTCCTGGGCACTGGTTACAGTGACAAGATCATAAGACTCCGTTTCCGAGGCGAGAATGCCCTCTAACACCCTTAAATTAACCGGATCATCATCTACCGCGAGTATGGCCGACCGTGCAGAGCCTGCCGCAACCTGCATCACAGCTTCATTTTGCAAAGCTATAAAATCAGTATCTGCCGTTTCATCCATACGCACCTGCTCGTTATCTCGTAGTTCGTCGGGTACAGGTGAGGGGTCAAGCGGTAGCGTGAAAGAAAAGGTTGAGCCTTGCCCAAGTTCAGAGCATACACTCAGAGATCCCCCATGAAGCTCCACCAATTGCTTGCTGATGCTCAACCCTAGTCCAAGCCCATCCCCAATAACCGTTAAATGAGAATCTCCTTGTTCATATGGATAAAATATTCGCTTTTGCGTCTCCTCATCCATCCCAACGCCCGTGTCACGAACCTCAATACTGGCCATTTCACCTTGGATATGTGCGTGAACGGAAATGGTCCCCTTAGCAGTATATTTGACCGCATTGTGAAGGAGATTGAACAGGATTTGGATTACCCGGTTTTCATCCGCTAATACATTTGGAAAATCAGCAGGGATGTTTACCACCATGTTTAGAGGTTTACCATCTGTCATGAATTGAAGCATATCCAGCACACCCGAGGCTACAGCCTGGGGCTTCAAGCTTCTTTTTTCCAGAAGAATATCCTTCTCACGCAGACGTGTAACATCCAGCAAATCATTCAATAATAAGGACATACGGCGACCGACCGTAACGAGCAATTGCATGTTTCTCTTGTTGGGCTCATCCAGGGCGCCATTCTGATTCTCCAGCACGGTCTGTGCTATATTAATCATCCCATGCAGAGGATTTCGCAGCTCATGAGAGGTGTTGGCCAAAAATTCATTTTTCACCTGATCAGCGCGCTGCAGTCTCACCGTCAACCTTCTCAGCTCGGTATTCGTATTAAAAAAACGTTGGAACCAATAGGACGCAAACGCCACGAAGGCCAGCACTATATCCCAAGGGTAATAGGGGAGGTCATTCGTTTTGAACACGCCCCACAGTATGCTGGAAGCAATGCTAAGGGATGCGAGCAACAGAAAAATAGCCTCTTTTTGCCCTCTGAATGTTCTAAGAAAAGTAAACGTTGGAACCGTAACACATAGGGTAATGCCTGAAAATGCGATAAGAGCCAACAAAAATGCATAAAGGTTGGATGTAGATGCAAATAAAACCGTAACCGCAAAACAACAGTGGCCTATAAAAACAATCTGAATGATGCGGGATCGAACCAACAGAGACTGCACCAGCTTCAGTACACACATACCTATTCCTATATAGGAAAGTATGGTTATTTTTAACGAAAGACTCAAATTGATGGGGAACCAGTCTATTAAAAGCTTGTCATCGTCTGTCAGGATGGATAATACCGTGCAGACTACAATTCCCGCAAAATACAGAAGCGCCTTCTTTTGTGGATTCATAAAAAATATAACGATTACATATATCCCGTGGAGCAGCAAAATAATACACACCATGATTTGCATCGAGATCGCGAAGTTGGTTCGGCTATTCACAGCCTCCGCGCTTCCGAAAATGATAGGCTTCACAATTCCTCCGCTGGAAGGAAAATCATAATTGGATACTTGAATGACAATCTCTATGGACTTTCTGTTCGTATCAAACATAGCAGTGAACGGAACGGTCGATCCTGTATGCTGTTCGACCTTGTTAGAGACCTGTCCACTATGACTAACTAAACGGCCGTTCACAAATATGTTGGATGCCGTACTAATCCTCCCGATCCGAAGTCCATATAAAGTGTCCTCCAACCTGTCATTCAAAATAAGCAGCCGATAGGTTCCAACCCCATATGCCTTATGATCCACGGGAGATACCGACTCACTCCATAATCCGGGTACCTGAATGGCCTGGCGCTGCTTCTGCATAAATAAGGATTTCAGTTCAGCAGGAGAAGATAAAGCTCCAGGATAAAACTCCCACTCTCCATTTAATGGTAGGGTCTTCATCTCCTGCAAATCCAGGCCCCTCAGATCCAGAATTCCCGCCTTGGCCCGGGGATAATCCTGATTGTGGTAATAATCAAACCACAGCAAACGCAGGCCGATAATTACGATCAGGAATGACAGCGTAATAAAAAAAAATCTCCGCTTGCTCATCCACTTGTCATCCGGTACCATACATCAACGCCACTCTGCCGGGCTCTCATTTGAACCAGCAGCATTGGCAGCAGCATTGGATAGTAACAATCCTCATAGCTTCACAACCCTTATCTACACAATTTTCACTTATTGTTCCTTTGCACAGATTGTCCGTGCTATTCAAGCAACATACGAACCCCGGTAAGCACAATTCCAATCAGAAAACCTGTAAGCGCACCGTTAATCCGTATCCACTGTAAATCCTGCCCCAGCTTGTCCTCCATTAAAGCAATCAGTGAAGCATCATCCATTTTATTCACATTTTCACGGACCAGACCACCAATTTGGCTGTGGTTTGCTTCCACTACTCCGGTAACACTTGCCACGATCCACGAATTGATCTTGTCCAGCAGCTCCGTATTTTCCCATAAATCAGACAGCATTTGATCCATTAAAGGTACAATGTATGCCGTTACATAACTGGTGTCCTCCATATAATCCAGCAGATGACGGCGCAGCTCTTCGAGCTTCCCTGATACAACTGCATCGCCTTCCCAGGAATCAATAAAGGTATTTTTCCAATGATTCAGCCCCTCCCTGACCGTATCTTTGGCTGCCAGACGGATCAGCTGTGTGTTGATACCATCCAGGACGGCCTGACGGTGCGGATGTCCTTCATTTTGAAGCTCCGCTACGCGGTCCAGCAAAAAGTGACGAATCATCTCGCCCATACGCTCCTCATTCAAATAACCCAGGAAGGCGTTCAGGGCAAACTGCATGAGTCCACTGACCTGCAAGCCGCTAACGGCCTGCATCCCCAGGGTACCAAGCATAACCCCGGTGTCTGCCCGCAGCAGCCAGGACTCCGTCTGCTCCAGCGCATAATCCAACGCTTGTTGGTCATACTTCCGCTCCCCAGCTTGCCGGGCGAGGGCCTCTAGCAACGGCCCCATATCGAATTCAGTCGCCTGCCGCTTAATCCCGGTCGCGATCACCGGGGCCAGCTCCGCCAGCGGAAGCGAGCGGACAAGTCGCTTGGCAAGGACATCTATGAAAGTGACCGCTTCAGGCGTGCGTATTCCTTTTTCCACGCTTTTCAGCACCAGCTCGGCCAGCCGAATATCGGCAATTTTAGATGCAATACTTTCTTTATGGAGTAAATTGTTTTCGACCGTGTTAACCAAGGCATCGGTCAGCTTTCCTCGATTTTTGGGGAGAAGCGCTGTATGTGGAATCGGAATGCCCAGCGGATGACGGAATAACGCGGTTACGGCAAACCAGTCTGCCAATCCTCCAACCAGTCCGGCCTCAAAAGATCCAGCCAAAAGACGGCCCCAGCCAAATTGTTGAAAAGGTAACGTAGCAGCAAAGCCCGCTCCCATCATAACAAGTGACCAAGCTGCTGCGGTTTTCGTTTTTTTTGTTTTTCCCATCCTGTGATCCTCCAAACTAACTGTCGAATATATATCATTAGATCTATATTACCCATCATATCACTGCCTGTACGAATTCCAAAAGCTTGCCACACTCTATTTTCGACAAATCGTGTGTGAAATTCTGAATTTGCGCTATTTACATAAATGGCGTTCACATACCTACACCTCTTCATACATGTTCGTGAACAGGAACACAACATTGGAGCCAAATCTATTTCCTAACAAAGTGAGCCCTACGAATCATTTTGTCGAATTATAGTCCCATTTTTTCTAAAATCGAAAGGATATATGCCTCAAAAGTGGAATTGCAAGATTAGGATGCATTCGTCATAAAGACCAACTATTTTCAACTCTCACCCTTCATTTCATCCATTTAACGATTTAATTCTGGAAGAACCCTGTCCCTTTTCACACAGATCCAAGCTGGTTCAATTTGTAAATAATTATGCAATCTCTTATTGTACATGAACATAATTTAATGTGATAAAATAACCTTTGTAAATGGGAACTCCGGTTTTAAAAGGGTATTCGTGAAACAAACTACAATTATCTTACTAAAATTGTTCTTTTGTAAAGGAATTGGATATGACAACAAAACAAAAAAATGCCCAGGGTCTCTGGAGCGAAGATCCAGTTGCAATTGTATGTACACCCTCTGCCTTCGCTAAAAAATCCCTCTTTTATATACAGGAAATAGGCTATTTCAAAACAGATGCTTATGCAATGGAACGGGAAAAGCTCTCCTCATTTTTGCTCCTTTTTACCCTATCCGGGAGAGGGGAATTGCAATACCGGGACAAGGAATATATATTGAGGCCTTATGACATGCTTTTTATTAATTGCGGAGAATATGTACAGTACAAAACTTCCTGTCAGGAGACATGGGAGTTTATTAGTATTAATCTGCACGGCAATCTGATTGACAATTTCTACGAACAATTTGACAAGCACAATAAGCCTGTAATCTCATTAAAGGACCCAGGTGTGGTATTGGACAAGCTGCGTACATTATTACATGTACAGTCTGAAAGAAGCATATCCTCTGAACTGCTCTCATCCAGGCTAATCGTTGAATTGTTAACGGTTATTTTACAGCACCCCTACACCAATCCCAACGCGAATTCAGATGGAATTGCAGAGGTGCGCAAGGTAAAGCAATATCTGGATCAATCCTATTGTGAACGGATCACGCTGGATTCACTGGCAGACATGTTTAGACTGAACAAGTTTAACCTGGCTAAAAACTTTAAAAAACAGACTGGCTTTTCTCCTATTGAATATCTTATTAATGTTCGTGTCACGGCTGCTCAGGGCTGGCTTAAAACCAGTGATGTATCTATTGTTGACATCGCACAATATGTGGGCATTCCCAACACAAGTCATTTTATCAATCTGTTCAAAGAGCACATTGGAGAAACGCCTCATTCCTACCGCAAAAAATGGGGAAATCGTATAAAATAGGCCTTGTGTATAATCTGCAGGCTTGATTTGTCGATAAATAGCGAAAATTTGAGATTTAAACTTGCCTAATAGAGTACCTAACTGATAGAATAAGGAATATAAGCTATTCAAGATAAATGGCAAACTTGTCGAAAGGCAAGGACGCAAAGCTACAGGGCCTTCTGTATGATGGCAGCCAGCTACCGGTTGAAGTGGCTTTTTGTCGTGCCTTTTTACCCGAAAACTTTATACGAAATGGCAAACCTGTCGAAAGGCAGGGACGCAAAGCTATAGGGCCTTCTATTTATGATGGCAGCCTGGCCACCGAAAGGAAGTTTTTTATGGGGAAAATGATATTTTCCGCACTTCTCCTATTTTTTATGCTGTCCACAACACTCCTAAATTCGACAGCTCACGCTGCTGATAGTGATAGTGTTGCATGGTTGGATCAAAACAATGTAAATCATGGTACGGTCAGTGTTCGTTACCCTGTTAAACCTAACGTTAAAACCAAGATTTTGGTTACCAAAGATGCGCAAAAATACTCTTATAATCTCACACCCGGAAAATCCGAGGAGGTATTTCCTCTCCAAATGGGTAATGGGAACTATAGCATTAGTATTTTGGAACAGCTTAGTGGTAATCAGTATAAAGTGATAGGACAAGATACGATCGAGTTAAAGCTAAACGATAGCAAAGCGGTATATCTCAATTCCGTGCAAAATATTGACTGGAGCGATACCAATCAAGCGATTCAAAAAGCCCGTGAATTAACCCAAGGCGCAACAACGGATCGCGAGAAGCTTCAAAAAATCTATGACTATATCATTAGTCATATCAATTATGACTCCAATCAGGCCTTCGCCTTAACGACTGACTATCTGCCGGAAATTGATCGTACGTTAAGCTCGCAAAAAGATATTTGCTATGGTTATGCTTCACTGATGGCTGCTATGTTACGAAGTGTAGATGTACCAACCAAGCTGGTTATGGGCAAATCTTCCTACGTGGATACTTACCATGCCTGGAATGAGGTCTACATCGACAATCAGTGGGTGGTCGTAGACACCACAGTAGATGCAGCCCTGTATAAGGGTAAACAAAAATTCGAAATGATCAAAGATCCCTCCAAATACATTAAAACAAAGCAATATTAATATCAATATTTTTATTAATATTATTTTTTAAAAATGAAGAAATAGAACTACATTTCGTAGAGCCTTGATCACATGATCAAGGCTCTTTTTTCTATCCTTGTTGAGAAATTGTTGAGATGTGGGATGTATTCTAGTCCAGAAAGACATTGAGGTCTAATCCATTATCCTAATTTCAGGACAAAAGGAGGAGATATTCATCTCCGAATGTGAATTTTCATAAATTCTGATCATGCTCAATGCGGCTAACTTAGCATTATATGAATGAATGATGAATATATAAATACAGCCCTCTTGACCTCGAAGGAATAACCATTTAGCCGCTAAACAAAAGTATTTTAAGAATAGGAGATTTGTTTACCGTATGAGAAAAAAATGGAATACAGCAATTGTCGCATTATTGCTCTTTTTGCAATGCTTATTCAGTACAACACAGGCCTATGCACAAAATCCCGACTCCGCTCTGCCAGTGACTCCAGAAACCGATCCGGTTCAGAGTGTGACTAATGATGTATATCCAAAGCCCTCGGAGCCGATTAACATCCCGCCTGCTATCCCGACTCCAGCCATTGAGGCAACTGCCGGCTCAACTTCTGAAGTGCGGGCAACTCAGGAAAGTATTTTAACCAAGCTAACCCTCACAGATTCCACTGGAAGTGTTATTGATGCAGTGTATAATCCCGATAGTCGTATTGATATTGGCTTCGCCATCCATTTAGGCTATGAATGGGAGCTGCCGAACCATACGTACAAAGCTGGAGACACCTTTACCTTTCAATTACCTGAGCAATTTCAAATTTACACAGACATCACATCTCCTCTGATGAACGCGGATGGAGAAGTAGGTTATTTTACCGTAGACCGCCAAGGTAAAGTGATCATGACCTTTAATGATTACGTGGAAAGCCACTCTAATGTCAGCGGTAAGCTGGACATCCAAACCGAGTTTAGCAAACAAATAGAAAAAGGCAGTACACAAGTCATTATTGCGATTCCAATCAAAGGCGGCGAGCAAACGGCTATCGTAAATATTAAGCCTGCATCCGGCCCTACTTTGGAGAAGCAAGGGAAGTTTGATGGAAAAAATGAGATTGATTGGACGGTTGACGTAAATAAACAATTGGACCCTGTAAAACACGCCGTAATAACCGATCCCACTCCCCAAGGATTGGAGCTAATCAGAGACTCCATCCGGGTATATCATTTACAAATCAATGTGGACGGAACCACTGAGCTGCGGGACATTGTTAGCACAGATAAGTATACAGTTGAAGCTGATCCGGATGGTACGGGCTTTAGAATCCGCTTTAACGAAGAGCGTATTAACGGCGCATACCGGATTCAATATTCTACGAACATCACTAGCGAGGACACTCGTTTCTCCAACACGGCCACTTTTTCAGGAGATAATGTGAAGGATACCTCAGCATCAGCTACAGTTACCATTAAACGCGGGGATTTTCTAAGCAAAAAAGTGGAGCAATACGATGCGGTCACACAAACGATTTCATGGGCAATCAAATATAATTTTGCCAACAAAAAAATCCCCGCAGCTAAAGCAGTATTGAGTGACCGTTTTAATAACAGCCAACAATTCATCACAGGCTCACTTAAAGTGTATAAAGGGGATACGCAAGAGGAGCTTCCTGCATCGGAATACATGGTCACTCCAGTTATTGACGACAATGGTACCAACGGCTTCAACCTGTCTTTCAAAGCGGATATTGATGCGCCATATACAATCCGTTACCAGACTAAGGCCATAGATCGTGTACTTAAAAATGGCAAAATAACGAACAGTGTAACATCGGACGGAGTAACAAAAGAAACGACCACAGAGCTGAAAAGTGTGATTATTACCAAGGGCTATAAGGAGCCGAACTATAACACCAAAACGATTCCTTGGATCATTTCCATTAATGCGGATAAGTATACAATGGACCAGGTCGTTATCAACGATATCTTTCCGAATGGCGGTCTGGCGTTATTGCCGAACACATTGAAGATCCAAAGCGCGGACGGAAAAACAATACTAACATCGCCGACGGACTATGAGCTGATCCCTCTTACGCTGGATTATAAAAAAGGGTTCACGATACGTTTTCATAAAACGATCCAAGACACGTATACAATCAGCTATACAACTACATTTAACAACGAATGGAAACTTGATAAAACCAAGCCGGACTTTTGGAACAAAGCCTCTATCAGTTGGTTATACAACGGAACAACACAAACCGCGGAGGCCGAAGCTCGATTATGGCCGGATAATATGACCCAGCAAAATGGGGCTAAATCAGGTAGTTACAATGCCAGCTCCAAGCAAATTACATGGGACATTAAGGCTAACTATAACCGCAAGACTCTGAACCATGCTGAAATAAGGGATACATTATTACAGGGCCAAAAGCTGGTGCCAGGTTCTGTTAAAGTATACGATATGGACCTGCTCGGGTGGTGGAATGGTGTACAAAAAGGAGCCGAAGTGCCTTCGAGCCAATATACTCTTGTTTTACCTTCCGCCGATAACAACAACGAATTGAGCATCCGGTTTAACCAGTCCATCGACTCTCCTTACTGGGTCACTTTCCAAACGACATTGGAAGGAGAGCTTATTGATAAAGAGATTAACAATGACGCTCAGCTTATGGATGGAAAAAATGTAGATTCGGAATGGTCAGCCAAAGTGACTGTGCCCCACGGTGGAGAATACGTGACGAAATCCGGAGCTCAGAATGGAAATAAAATTGATTGGAACATCCATATCAATGAAGGGCAATCCTATGTCTCCAACGCGAAAATCGTGGATACGCCCAGCAATAATCAAATTCTGATTGAGGATTCCTTTCATCTATATTCCACCAAGATATCTGCCAAGGGAGAAGCTGTTAAGGACACCGAATTAGTCAGGGATCAGGATTATAAGCTAAAAATAACAACGACTGATCAAGGCCAGCAATTCTTTGAGCTCGCCTTTAACAAGGCTATTTCATCGGGCTATATTTTGGAATATCAATCCTTTATTCAGGCTGAAGACAAGGCAAAAGTCAGCAATAAGGTCAATTTCGAGGGCGACCGTTTGACCACAGAAACCAGGGAAACAAGTAAAGAAATTATCGTGCGTACATCCTCTGGTTCAGGATCAGGAGGAGGAGTTACGGGAAGTCTGGAGATTACCAAAATTGACGAGGACGATCATAATAAGGTACTGTCCGGGGCACGTTTTGCACTCTATGACAAGGATCAGAAAAGACCGCCTCTTGTCCAAACTACCAATTCGGACGGGAAAATCGTATTCTCCTCATTAAGTTATGATGACTACATTCTGGAGGAGCTGACTGCTCCTGAAGGCTACAAAATAACAGAGCCAAAAACTGCAATCAAGATAGATGCAGCCGTTAAACAAAGCTCAGGAATTAAACAAATCGTGATCACCAATAAAAAGGAGACTCCTGTTGATCCGGGTCCGGGTAAACCTACAGACCCAGGTACGCCTACAAATCCGGGTACGCCTACGAATCCGGGCTCAGGCAAAAAACGTGATAGGGACCCTGAAATAACTGAGCCTCCTGCGACGCCTGCTACGCCCGTAACAACCGAGGAGCCGCAAATCATCGAAGATGAGGATGTTCCGTTGGGCGTTCCAACTATTGAGCAGCCGCCTGTAGATCCCGAGATAGAGGCGCAGCCAGGGGCACCAGAAACCGATCCTCACCAGGAGCCTTCTCCACCCGTGAAGATCGAGGAAGATCCAGTACCTACGGGCGTCATCCGCCTACCGGCAGAAAAGCCTAAAGATCCAAACGAGCCGAGTCATACTCCTAAGGTGAATACATTGCCACAGACAGGAGAAAGCAGTCCTGCTCCCTTCTATTTAAGTGGTATGTTCTTAATTCTTCTGGGAGCCTACCTGGGCTATAGACGAACGCATAAAAATAAATAACATTTTATAATCAAAAATCCCCCTTCTTAGCTTACTACTAGCGAGAAGGGGGATTATTTTACATGGTCCTTCTATGGATTACTGTTAAAGGGAGGCTTTTTAATTGCGTAAGCTGGCATACGTGAGCATTATTTTAGGAATTATCATCATGTTATTCCCTACCGTTAATGAATGGATGGAAAATCAGAAGCAAAAAGAGCTATTACAAGAAGCTGAATCATTATCAAATACAGATAAATCGACACTGACTCCCGAAATGATTAAAGGCTATACACAGTTGTCCAGTTGGTTGACAAATACCGCAGCAGCGGATGGATCACAATCGTCTGAAACCACCTCTTCTTCATCGGCTGAAGAGCCAGCTCCAATCGCTACAATCCAGATTGATCGTATCGGGCTGGAACTTCCTGTACTGGAAGGCGCGACCCGAGACCATATGAGATATGCAGCCGTACATATGTCGGAGACTGCGGCACTCGGTCAGGTGGGGAATGCTGCCATAGCCGCTCATCGCTCACGAACGACTGGACGTCTATTTAACCGACTAAATGAAGTGAAAATCGGAGATCAGATTCTGATTCACACACGGAGTGAAAAATACTTGTACAAGGTCTACAGCATCTCAATTGTCGCTCCTTCCAACGTCTCCGTTTTAAAAAGCAGCAAGAAAAAAAAACTCCTCACATTAATTACATGTGATCCTCTTGTAAACCCGACACATCGACTCATCGTTCATGCCAAACAACTGACCTAATGCCGCTAATGGATAGCGGAATAACCTATAAACTATATTGGTGGTGACCCCATTGAGTATATCTTTAACAGCCTTATTTTTAATAGGTCTAACTCTGGCGCTGTGGATATATACGTTTATTTTTTTACGTTCCGTGGTGATGGAAAGAAATTTGCTGCGGAAGCTTGCTTATCAGGACCCTGTAACGGGTCTGTTTAATCGGAATGCACTTGAACTATATTGGAAACAACGCAACAGCAAGGAGAGCACTGCTATTATGTATCTTGATCTGGATGGATTCAAAGCCATTAATGACACATATGGACATCAAATAGGTGATAAGCTGCTCAGACGGGTAAGCGATCATTTACTCCAGGTGACGAACTCCAATCAGAAGGCTTTTCGGATCGGGGGAGATGAATTTCTGCTCATTATGAAGGACTATGACGCCGATCAGGTCAAAGTTCTGGCAGAGCTGCTGCTGCAAAAAATCAGCGCTCCTTATAACATCCAGGGAATCAACCTTCAAGTTACAGGAAGCATTGGTATTAGCATGCATCCTTCTCCGAAGAAACCGCTGCCTTCATTACTGAAAGAGGCCGATATCGCCATGTACCAAGCCAAACGAATGGGGAGAAACTGCTATGCTGTATACCAGAAGATCAAACAGGGGGCAAACGCCAGATCATACGGTACTGCAAGCGTTAAAAAACTTGCGGCAGGTATTCAAAAAAAAACAAAGGTCCAAAGTATACAGCAAATGGCAACTTTCTAACACTAAAAAAGATACCCGTAACATCAAATCAGGCGGGCAAGTCCTGTTCATCCAAGATTATACCCGCCGCAAAAAATATCCCTATTCCACCTTACTCTTTGCAATCAGCTTGAAATCATCAAAGTGGAATCCCGGTGCAACAACACAGGTTACCAGTACAGGCTCATCCCCAAGCGGGCGTGCCGTTTGCCATACTGTTCCTGGTACCAGCGCTTGCGGATGCTGTCCAGCCTCCACATCAGCACCAACGATAATTACGGTTTCTTCACCGGGCTCATCTCCGCTTCCACCCAGCTTCAACTCCACAGGGCTCCCGCTATGATAAAGCCACAGCTCATCTGAATGTACAACATGCCACTCAGAAAATTCACCCGGATGCAGCAAGAAATAAGTCGACGAAGCTGCAAACCGCGGACCTGAATATACATCCGGCAGCACAGGCTCTGGAATTTGAAAATTAGCCTTCCACATCTCTTTGTACCAACCGCCTTCCGGATGGGGCTCCATGCCCAATGCCGTTACAAGCGGTGAAATAGCTTTCGTCATTGTACTAACCTTCCTTTACCCTAAATTCCTTCCTCCCTACTGTAAAACATAGCGTTGCTTTTGTCACGTTTCTCCCTTCGCCTGTCGAAGTTCAATACTTAATGTCAAATTTAATAACATAAAATTGTGAATATCTACTCAATTTCATCATATAAATAGCATCTAACTAGTAATAAATTATACAAATATATATTTTGCGTAAAGTTATATGACATAAAATCTTGTTTTTTATTGTAAGCTTATAGTATCATGAGAGAAAATTTTGAAAATTAATAGAGCTTGATCATGCCAGTCTAAGTACTAGCTATGTATCCAAGCATAAAAGGGGTGAGCTCTCTGATCCAGTTTCGCAATGTAAACAAACATTACGGTCACTTCCATGTACTCAAAAACATCAATCTTCAGATTAAGGAGGGCGAGGTCGTCGTGATCATCGGTCCCTCCGGCTCAGGTAAAAGCACCCTGCTTCGCTGCATTAATCGTCTGGAGACGATATCGGATGGGGAGCTGTTCGTCAACGAAATACCTGTACATGATAAAAAGATTGATATCAACGCCTTCCGCCGCAATATCGGGATGGTGTTCCAGCATTTTAATCTGTACCCCCACAAAAAGGTGATTGAGAACATTATACTCGCACCCATGAAGGTGCTGGGCATCTCCAGGGAAGAAGCTTCACAAACCGCCATCACCTATCTGAAACGCGTCGGAATCGAGGAAAAGGCACAGAGCTACCCCGCTCAATTGTCCGGTGGACAACAGCAGCGGGTTGCGATCGCCCGCGGGCTCGCTATGAATCCGAAAATTATGCTGTTTGACGAGCCTACTTCAGCGCTCGATCCCGAAACCATCGGGGAGGTACTGGATGTCATGCGCTCGCTCGCCCATCAGGGGATCACGATGGTCATCGTCACACATGAAATGGGCTTTGCCCGCGAAGTGGCGGATCGCGTAATTTTTATGGACAAAGGGCAGATTCTGGAAGATAGTCAGCCTGCCGAATTTTTTCAGAATCCGGGCGAAGAACGGGCTCGTCTGTTCCTGAGCCGCCTGATTCATCATTAAATAAACTACCAACGTAGCGTAAATCGAAAGGGGAATGTTCTGATGAGAAAAAGATTTCAATGGAGTACTTTGGTGCTGGTAGCCTTATCCTGTCTGCTCGTCCTTGCAGGCTGTGGAGGCAAGCAAGAAACGGCAACGTCGGGAACCGAGACGGCAGCGAATGGGCTGGAGGCAATCAAACAGCGAGGCAAGCTCGTCGTTGGAGTTAAATACGATACCAAGCTCTTTGGTCTGAAAGACCCGGCCAGCGGGAAAGTGGAAGGCTTTGATATCGACATCGCGAAGGCTGTAGCCAAACATATTTTGGGCGATGAAACCAAGCTTGAATTAAAGGAAGTCACATCCAAAACACGTATTACCATGCTGCAAAACGGAGACATCGACGCCATTATCGCAACCATGACCATTTCGGATGAACGTAAAAAGCAGGTCGATTTCAGTGATGTCTATTTTAACGCCGGGCAATCTCTGCTCGTGAAAAAAGGAAGCCCCATCACCGGGCTGGAGTCTCTGACCCCGGATACCAAGGTACTTGCCGTTAAAGGCTCTACCTCCGCAAAAAACATTCGTGAAAAAGCACCTAAAGCGACGATATTGGAGTTCGAAAACTATCAGGATGCCTTCAACGCCCTCAAGGCAGGCAAAGGGGATGCGTTGACTACCGATAACTCTATTCTGCTCGGCATGCAGAAACAAGATCCGAATTATATTCTTGTAGGCGGGAACTTCACAGAGGAACCTTACGGCATTGCAGTGAAGAAGGGACAGCCTGAACTGCTGCAAGCCATTAATGATACGATCAAGGAACTAAAAAGCAGCGGTGAATACGATAAGCTCCACGAGCAATGGCTTGGGGTTAAACCCGAATAATACTCTTGTGAAGGAGCCGCAGGTTACGTGCTCCTTCCTTTTCTTTCTGCTGTAACACCACACCAGAAGGAATACTATCTACCCTCGGATACACCCCATAGCTCTGGATAAGGAGGTAAATGCGGAGATGCTTACTTTTGATATCAACGTACTTTTCGATCATGGCGATCGTTTCAGAGAAGGCTTGCTTCATACTGTCCAAGCCAGCGTCATTGCCTTGATCGGCAGCTTTATTCTGGGAGCTGTCATCGCTATCCTTCGAATTGCGCCTTTTAAATGGCTCAACTGGATCGGCACCGCCTATGTAGAGATCATTCGCAATATCCCGTTGCTGATCGTCGTGCTGTTTTTTTATCTCGGGCTGCCCACTTTGGGTATCCCTTTGGACGGATTTGTATCTGGAACGCTTGGATTGACCGTATACACAGCCTCCTTTATTGCGGAAGCCATACGGGCCGGCATTCAAGCTGTTCCCAAGGGGCAATTTGAAGCGGCAAGGTCCTCCGGCTTGAGTTACAACCAGACGATGATCAGCATTATTTTACCGCAAGCGATCAAAGTCGTACTGCCCGCAATTGGCAATCAATTCATCAATCTGGTTAAAAACTCATCTGTGCTGGCCATAGTAGCCGGACTGGATCTAATGTATTACTCAGATCTGATTAACTCGGATACCTTCCTGCCCATCACAGTCTATGCCATCACGGCGTTGTTGTACCTTACATTGACGGTTCCGCTCAGCTTTCTTGTACTGTATATGGAGCGGCGCCTGTCCAAAACATCCTAAGGAGGGAAGCCTGTATGGATTTCAGTGGATTGTTTGTATGGCCTAATGTGCGGTTTATACTGGAGGGCTTCCTGCTAACGCTGGAGGTCTCCATTTACTCGATCGTGTTCAGCTTCGCTCTTGGTATTGTATTCGGCATCCTGCGCTATACGCGTTTACCTGTCATTTCACAGGTTGCGGCCTTTATCATTGATCTCATTCGCAATCTTCCATTATTGCTCATTATTTTCTTCATCGGCATGGTTTTACCATCCATCGGTTTTTCCATTTCTCTCAAGTGGGCAGCCATTACGGGACTGTCGGTCTTCGAAGGGGCCATGATCGCCGAGATTGTGCGCAGCGGCCTCAATTCGGTTCATAAAGGACAGGTGGAAGCCGCACGTTCCTCCGGGCTGAGTTATTTCAGCACCTTATGGCATATCATCCTGCCCCAAGCGCTTCGCCGTATGGTTCCACCCATTGTCAGCCAGTTCATTTCTCTATTCAAGGATACCTCGCTGGCTGTCATTATCAGTTTGCCAGAACTAACACATAACATTCAAATTGTTGGTG
Organism: Paenibacillus sp. 1-18; assembly: GCF_000520755.1. Lineage (NCBI taxonomy): Bacteria > Bacillati > Bacillota > Bacilli > Caryophanales > Paenibacillaceae > Paenibacillus > Paenibacillus sp. 1-18. The sequence continues at coordinate 7,275 of NZ_ASSB01000395.1, read as the reverse complement.
GTCAAAATCAATCCTTTGTCATTCCAGCTCTGCTGTTCGCCGCCTTCCTGTACTTTGCTGTCAATTACAGTATGTCACTGATTGCACGCAGGCTGGAGGTTCGTACACATTAAAGCTTGTTATCATTCATCAGGGCTGCCGCCAACTGGAACGCTCTATCAGCACGGCCTGTATTTTTCCAATCAATTGCTTCACTGCTTCTCCAAGATAACGATCAGACCGATAAATCAGCTCTAGCTGACCCTGAGGTGCTCCCCTCAAAATAGGTATAGTACAAAAACGGGAATGATCGAGAACTGCCCCGAGGGACTCCGGCTGTAGGGTAACAGCAAGTCCCTCCTGCACCCAGCGCAGGATTGAGGGGATCGAGTTTGTCTCCAAGACGGTTGCAAAGCGATACCCGCGATCACGGAAGCACTTCTCTACCAGCCTCCTACCAGGATGATAATCCGGCTGCATCGCCCAGGGTACATGTCTCAACTCGTCGAGTGTAATGGAAGAACGATTGGAGAACACATGCTGTACCGGGACAATAAGACAGTAATTCTCCGTGCGAAGAGGAAGCTGGACGAGCCTGTCATCCGTACCCGCATGCAGTGTAATACCCATATCCACCCGATTATCCAGCACCTGCTCTGTTACATCGAATGATGGACAGATATGCAGGCTGATTTTAGGAAATAAGCGATGAAAATGGATAAGCATCTCTTGCAAGGGTTCCTCCAGCTCCGGAAGTGCGATACCCACCCGCAAGCTTCCACGTTGCTCGGTGCGCAGCTCCTCAATGGAAGCCTTCGCTTGCTGTAAATCCTTGAGGGCATGAGCACTGTGTTGCAGGAGTAATTTCCCGGCCTCTGTCATTTTAATTTTTTTGCCTGCACGATCGAAGAGCGTCATTCCCAGCTCCTCCTCCAGTGCTTTAATTTGCAAGCTCAGCGTAGGCTGGGAGATTCCGATCTTTTCCGAGGCTTTCGTAAAATGCAGTTCCTCACATACCGCTATGAAGTATTGAAGCTGACGTATTTCCGTCTTCCTTCTCTCCCTTCGAAATCCCAAAACTGGTTAAAAGACTTAAAAAAGCGCGAGATCGGATCACTCCGGTTCGCGCTTTTTTGAAGTTTATTGCGCTTTTTTGAGCTTATTGGGCTACTTCCGCTTTTTCCGCAGTTAACGTTATATTCGCAAATGTGTCTGCATCGTACTCCTTGCCCCGGGTGATATCGTAATTGGCTACTCGATTATTCAACGCCTCCAGCGAGTAACGGAATAATGTAGGTACAATTGGTGCTTCCTCACTCATATACGCCTGCCACTGATTATATATATCTTTACGATAATTGTCGTCAAAGGCCTTCACCGACACACCTTCCTGCAGCAGCTTATCATTCTCTTCACTCGTAAAGCGCGAATAGTTAAAGTTGGCTCCGCGTCCATACAGCCCATTAGGGTCTACATCTGAACCTGTATTCCATGCACCGCCAAAAATATCAATGCCGGGATCATCCTTTTGCACACGGTCATAAAAGGAATTGAACTCAAGCAGACGACCGTCCACCAGCTCGACATGTAGTCCGACTTCCTTCCAGTTCTGCAAATAAAACTTCGCCAGCGATTCAGCTGTCGCATCCCCGCTCATTGCCGCATAATGGAGCACCAGTTCCTTGCCTTTAGGGTCCTCACGATAGCCATCTCCATTGGTATCCACATAGCCCGCCTCGTCCAGCAGCTTTTTCGCCTTGTCCGGGTCATACGTGATGCCCTTCGCATTCGTATCATGGTATCCCTTAAAAGCAGGCGGGATCAGAGATGTTGCCGGAATTCGAAGTCCATGATAAAGCTGCTTGCCGACCTGCTCATTATTGAGCGCATAGCCAAGGGCCAGACGCAGTGACTTATTTGCCAGCTTGGCATTTGGGTCCATGATATTTGTATTTTTCGCCTGATCAAATTTGCCCATTTTAAAGCCTACATAGCTATAAGACAATTCCTCCTGACCGAGAAACTGTACATTTTTCGGATTACTGGCCACATCGTAGCGGGTAGTTGGATAGTCTGCCCAGTCAATTTCTCCACTTTTCAGCGCCTCGGTAATGACATTCGGGTTCACCACCTTTAAATGAAGGCCGTCCAGCTTGGGCACACCGTGGAAATAATCGTCGTTTTTGACGAATTCCACAGATTCACCTGTAACCATGGATTTAATTTTGAACGGACCGTAGCCAATAGGGTTTTTACGGACAGGGTCAGATCCCGCCATATCCTTCACGGGAATGCCCTTGAACACTTTTTTCTCCAGTGGGAATGACCAGAGTCCTGATTTGATGGAGGGAGTGGCCTGTTTAAATTGAATCGTAACCTCTTTCTCATTCAGCACCTTGATGCCTGAAATAGTTTTGGCCTTACCTGCGTGATAATCCTCCATGCCCACAATGTTCGTCATAAAGCTGTCGTAACGTGGACCTTCATAATCTTTGTGGCCAATGACCTCATAGGCAAAAGCATAGTCCTCCGCTGTTACCGGATTACCATCTGTCCAGTTCAGCTTGGGGTCGATTTTGACAGTCACCGCTTTATTGTCTGCGGAAAAGGAAATCGTCGCTGCTCCTTTATTGTCAATATTGAGGTTGGAGTCGATGGAGAATAATGAAGGGTAGAAAAATTTAAAGACTTCATAATCGGGGTTTCCATCATAAAATACAGGATTCAGAACACCTTCAAAAGGAGTATCGGACACCAGCGCATAATTGATCACACCACCCTTGATCGGAGCCTTGTCGTTCTTCACTGCCCTTGCCAGTGCAGTCGTATCCACCTGCTTGCTATCCGAGCCAGAGCCGCCTGTACTGCCAGAGTTAGAACCTCCATGTGGAGCAGACGGCGAGCCGCTGCATGCGGCCAGAGAAAATACCAAAATTGCAGATAGAACAGGCAAAATTCCTTTTTTCCAGCGTTTGACCATTGTAAGCTCCTCCTTATAGTTGCCCTTATCATTGAATTTCGGTTAACCCAATCGTTGTCTGGCATCTGTGGCGCGTTTGAGCGCCTGACCGATAAAGTTGATCGCCAGCATCAGCACCAGAATAAGCAGTGAGGCAGGCAACCACATCCACCAGCTGTTCTGTAGAACATCTGGATCGTTGGCGTAGCTCACCAGCGTCCCCAGGCTTGGGGTGGATTCCGGCAACCCAAAGCCAAGATAGGAAAGCCCGGTCTCAATCCCGATATTTCCCGCAAGACTGAGCGTCAGATTGACGATCACGACTGAGCTGAGATTGGGCAGCACGCCAAACCAGATGATTTTCCAATTGGGTGTGCCGAGCGTTTTGGAAGCCTGTACGTAGTCCAGTTCCCGCTCCGACAGCACCTTGGCTCGAATCAGGCGTGCTTTTCCGATCCATAGAAAGGCGGTCATGATGAAAATAAAAGACCCGATGCCGCTCTTGGGAACAATGCTGACGAACACGATCACCAGCATCAAAAACGGAAGCACCAAAATAAAATCAATAATCCGCATGATAATGTTATCAACCAGCCCCCCATAAAAACCGGCCAGCAGACCTAACGTTAGGCCAATAGCGGCGGATAGCAGCGTAATCGTGAAACCAATCGTGAAGGAATTGCGTGCTCCAATAATCAGCTGACCCAAAATATCCCTGCCCGCCCGGTCTGTACCAAGCCAATGCACCGAGCCTGGAGCTTCGCGGATCGCGCCCAAATCCACGGTTGTGACTACATCCTGATTTACAAACAGGACAGAGACATATATAAAGATCAAGAACAGAACCACAAATGCAATGGACACCAAGGCCATTTTGTCACGTACCAGCTCGCGGCGCAGTACCGACCAACTGGATGGTGATTTACGAATGATTTGTGGTGTGAAAGCTTCCTCCACCTGTGTAGACACCTTACATCCCCCTCCTTCCCTCAGTCAGACTTGTTCACTATTCGATGCGAATGCGGGGATCAACCTTGCTCAGGATGACATCAGACAGCAGGGTTCCCAAAAGTGCCAGGAAGCCGGAAATCATCACCAGTGCATTCACAACGGAAAAGTCCCGTTGGGTGATGGACTGGAGAAACAACTGACCCAATCCCGGGTATCCAAAGATAGATTCGAGGAAAATGTTGCCTGCAATGACTCCCGTCAGGTCGTAGCCCAAAAAGGCGGCAATCGGCAGCAAGGAGTTTTTGAAAATATGACGGGAATAGATTTTCCCTTCCGGCACCCCTTTGGAACGCGCTGTTTTTACAAAATCCTTCAGTCGTGTGTCAATGACCTCGTTGCGTAAATACTGAATCGTAGCCGTCGTACTGAGCAATGCGCCTGTAACCGCCGGTAAAACGAGATGATAGGACTTGTTCACGTAATACGCCCATGTTCCCGGCTCCACCCCTGCATCCACGCTGCCGCTGGTCGGAAACCAGCCGAGCCTGAATCCCAACACGTACAGCAGCAGCAGCGCGAGTATAAATAATGGCGTCGCAAAGCTGAGATAGGTATAGCCCACTACCGTTTTATCCAGCAGACTATGCTGATAGCGGCCGCTGAGTACGCCGAGCGGGATGGCGATCAGATACGTCAGAATCAGGATGACCACGCCCAGAAAGAACGTGTTGCCCAAACGGCTGCCAATCAGATCAGTAACGCTGATTTTATGTACATAGGATTTGCCCAAGTCCCCGTGAGCCAGCTGAACGACCCAGTGCCCATACTGCACCCACACCGGGTCATTCAGTCCCAGTCTTTGCCGCTGCTCCTCCAGTGCAGCCGGGTTCAGATTGGGTGTGGAGGTAATGAGCCCTGTCAGGGCATCTCCCGGCATGGCCTTGGCCAGAAAAAATATAAGCACGCTCAATGCAAAAAGCTGGGGAATCATAACCAGCAGGCGGCGCAGTGTAAATTTCCACATATTTTATCCCCCCTTATGGTAGCGCGACTTGATGGGACGGGCTGACTGCTTTGAGCGCAAACGGCTTTCCACTCGCGTCCAAATGCTTGGGCAGCTCGGTTTTGTAGGAGGACAAAAGCAATCGCCTTTTTTCAGCGTTCTCCAGCCGCTTTGCAGGATCAATATTGGGAATGGTCGCAATGAGCCGACGGGTATACAAGTGCTGTGGATGCTCATAAATGTCCTGCTCGCTCCCTTGCTCCACCAGTCTCCCACGATACATAATGCCGATTTGATCGCACATATGGCGGATGATCCCCAGATCATGACTGATGAACAAATAGGTCAGGTTGAATTCCCGCTGTACATCCTTCATAAAATTAAGCACCTGTGCCTGTACGGAAACGTCCAGCGCTGACACCGGCTCATCGGCAATAATCAGCCTCGGATTTAACGTCAGGGCGCGCGCAATACCAATCCGCTGCCGCTGCCCACCCGAAAATTCATACGGATATTTGTAGGCCGCATCGGAGTTCAGACCGACCTTTTCCAGCAGCATCTGTACTTTTCTTCGTTCCTCCTCACTACTCAGCCTTTCAAAATTTCGCAGCGGCTCAGCGATGACATCCAGCACGCGCTTTCGCGGATTAAGCGAAGAATACGGGTCCTGAAAAATCATCTGAATGTCTCTGCGGAGCGGATGACGATTGTTACGACTTAAAGCGGCAAGGTCCTTTCCGTTAAAAAGAATCTGTCCGCTCGTCAGCTTATTCAGACCGATGATCGTCCTTCCAGTCGTCGTTTTTCCGCAGCCGGATTCTCCTACCAGCCCATATGTCTGCCCCGCCTCAATGCGGATAGACACACCGTCAACTGCTTTTACCTGATCCACGACACGCTGAAAAAAACCGCCGCGCACCGGATAATGCACCTTCAGATTATTGAGCTCCAGTAATGCCATAAGCAGCCTCTCCCTTTGCCTCGTCTTCAAAATGAAAATGCTGATAACATGTACAACGGACCCAATGACCGGGGGAAATTTCACTTAATTGGGGGTGAGCTTCATGCGCCCCCTGCCCTATCCACGGAATACGCGGGGCAAAGCGGCAGCTATTGCGGGGAATATCCTGCAAGGAGGGAACAATTCCGCCGATGACATGCAACGGTGCTCCCTTGGTATGGGAGCCCGGCATGGAAGCCAGCAAAGAACGTGTATACGGGTGCTGCGGATGCCGAAACAATTCAAAGACATCAGTGCTTTCCACAATTTCACCGGCATACATGACCACCACGCGATCGGCTACTTCTGCCACAACGCCAAGGTCATGCGTAATCAGGATAATGCCGCTTCCAGTCTCCTGCTGAAGCTGTTTGAGCAAGTCAAGAATTTGAGATTGAATGGTTACATCGAGCGCAGTAGTGGGCTCATCTGCAATAATAAGAGAAGGTCGGCAGGCTATGGCAATGGCGATCATCACACGCTGCCGCATCCCTCCTGACAGTTCATGCGGATACTGGGTATACACACGCGCAGGATTCGGTATATCCACACTGTTCAGCAATTCCAGCACACGTTCCTTTTTTTGCTTCGTAGATAGTGACGTGTGATAGTCGAGATTTTCCTCAATCTGCTTACCAATGCTCATCAGCGGGTTTAAGGCTGTTAGCGGGTCCTGAAAGATCATGCCAATGCCCGCCCCGCGGATTTTATTCAATTGCCCTAATGAGAGACGGTTCAGGTCTGTGCCTTTAAAAAGAATCTCTCCCTCTATACGTGTGCGCTCCATGTCATGTAATTGTGCTATCGAAAGCGCCAGCGCGCTTTTGCCACAGCCGGATTCCCCGACCACAGCCAGCACTTCATTGGGGTTGACCTTCAGATCCAGATGGTCAACTGCAGGGTAATATTGATCCTTGATGCGAAAGGAAACGGTTAGTCCTTTAATTTTCAACACAGGTTCGATATTCAATATTGCGCTGCCTCCAGTCTCTCGCGGCTTTGTCCCGCTTACTCGCACCCTGCTTGATGTTAAACCTATCATAAACATTACATACTGTTTTTGTCGGATTAATTTGAGTACATCCTATCACCAGTATATGGATATATCAATTAAGATTAGACTATCAACATCATTTAAAAAACCAATGATTCAGCAATAGCGCGACCTTTTTGGCACAAAATGTAATGAAATAACCAACCGCAGGTTAATCTTCATCACAAAAAAACCGCTTGGTCCTCTAAGGGATCAAGCGGTTTTCTCGAATAGCTAACCTTGTACTGTCTTCGTTGGTTATGAAGCCGCTCCATAGGAGCCAGGCTTGTACGTTCTTGGATCGTACCATTTGTAGCCTGCTGCCGGAGCAGACCAAGGCTCAGCCTGTG
>NZ_ASSB01000394.1:0-330 GCF_000520755.1 Paenibacillus sp. 1-18 | reverse complement strand
AGGCGGACGGTTTAAGTTTGTTATTCACGACACATTCGATCTGCACGATGTTAAGGACTTTGGGCGAGGCACTTGTCTTGAAGCACTTAACAAGATCATTCAGATGTATGAGTGCGAGGTTGAACCAGACAATTTCACTATTAACCTTAGAAAAAAGATCGGAACCGACAGCGGATTACAGTACCGGCTTAAAAAGAATATCGTATCCAGCAGCTCTAAAGATAAGGGTGAATCTTTGGTCACACGCATGTTTGCACAGATGAAGGATGGACGTACTTTTATCGGAATGGATGCGTCCAAACTGACGGACGAGGAGCGGAGCTTGCTTTC
>NZ_ASSB01000393.1:0-19299 GCF_000520755.1 Paenibacillus sp. 1-18 | reverse complement strand
ATTACAGGAGCCGGAATTGCACTGGATGCTGCGGATCGCGGCTTGAAGACGGCTCTGGTGGAAATGCAGGATTTTGCAGCAGGCACGTCCAGTCGCTCTACCAAGCTGGTGCATGGCGGTCTTCGATATTTGAAGCAGTTTGAAGTTAAGATGGTAGCCGAGGTCGGAAAGGAGCGGGCCATCGTATTCGAAAATGGCCCACATGTGACTATACCTGAGCGTATGCTGCTTCCTTTTCACAAGGGGGGTACATTTAATGCGTTCACCACCTCGATTGGCTTGTTGGTATATGATTTTCTTGCCGGGGTCAAACGCAGTGAGCGCCGCCGAATGCTGGACATCCAGGCTACACTGGAACGAGAGCCTTTGCTGAAGCGGGAAGGATTGAAGGGAAGCGGCAGCTATGTAGAATATCGTACAGATGATGCTCGCCTAACGATTGAGGTTATGAAGGAGGCTGTTGCGCGAGGGGCGCTGGCGGTGAACTATGCCAAGGCCGACAGGCTGCTGTATGACGAAGGACGAATTAGCGGCGCAAGTGTGACAGATCGGGTAACGGGAAAGCCTTACGAAATTCAGGCTTCGCTGGTCATTAACGCGGCCGGACCGTGGGTCGATACGTTACGGGAGATGGATCGCTCCAAAGAGGGCAAGATGCTACGCCTGACTAAAGGGGTTCATCTGGTATTCGATGCCAAGCGCTTTCCGCTCAAACAGGCTGTGTACTTTGACACACCGGATGGACGCATGGTATTTGCGATCCCGCGTGATGGTAAAACCTATGCGGGTACGACCGATACGGTATATGAAGGGGATACAGCTCATCCCCGAATGACCGCTGAAGATCGTGCGTATGTGCTTCAAGCGATTAACGGGATGTTCCCGGATATGAAGCTGAGCGCCAAGGATGTGGAATCCAGTTGGGCAGGGGTACGACCGCTTATTTACGAAGACGGTAAAAGACCTTCGGAAATTTCACGCAAGGACGAAATTTGGGAATCCCGTTCAGGACTGATTACGATTGCGGGCGGTAAGCTGACAGGCTACCGGAAAATGTCCGAGCTCGTCGTGGATCGTACAGTACGCGAGCTGGGACGCTTGCATGGGCAGAGCTTCCGGGCATGCCGTACCAGACATATCCCGATTTCTGGTGGCAACGTAGGCGGCTCGGCGGGATGGGATGCCTTCGTGAGCAAGCAAGCTATAGCGGGAGCCGCGCTCGGCCTATCCCCGCAAACAGCTAGAGCATGGGCCACCCGATACGGCTCCAATACAGAGCGGCTGTATGCCATAGCGGCACGCAGCATGAAGGAGCCCACCGAAACAGAAGCGGCGCTGCCTGTGGAAGTGCGTGTCCCGCTCCTGTATGCAATGGAAGAGGAAATGACGGTGACACCGTCTGATTTCTTCATACGTCGAACGGGGGCGCTGTTCTTCCAGATTGACGAGGTGAAGCGCTGGAAGCTGCCCGCTATTGCATTGATGTCTGAACATGCAGGCTGGAGCGCCGCTCAAGAGCGCCAGTATGCGGATGAACTGGATGCCAATCTGTATGAAGCGGTGACACCTGTGGAGTCAGAGAAGCAATCTGGCGTCGTTAAGGCAATTTGATGGTAATGAAGGATATGCGTTGGCACTTCAGGTAGTAAAAGTCCGGGCACAAAGCGCTGCTTCCGCTTTTCCGTAATCGTTCCGTTCTCTCCGCTGCTGAAGCAAGCAGGAATTAATAGAAAGCAAAAAGCAGAGATTCTCCAATAACAAGGGAATCTCTGCTTTTTTGTATAGAACTGGCTTACAGCATCAAGTGGAACAGGAACGGCGCAGCCGCCAACGTAAAGAGAGCAGCGAGCACCATAGAGATGCTGGAAATTGTACCTGTCAGCGAGCTGAATTCGAATGCTTTGGAGGTGCCGGTACCATGGGCACCAGTACCGAGCAGTACCCCGCGTGAGATTTCATTTTCAATACGGAACAGCTTCACGATCATCGGACCAATAATAAGACCGCTCAATCCGGTCAAAATAACGAATACAGCAGTCACGGTTGGATTCCCGCCAATTGTTTGCGATACATTCATGGCAATGGGTGTCGTAATGGACCGAGGAATCAGGCTGCTGAGCAGCGACGAATTCAGATGCATCCATTTGGCAAGAGCCATGGAGGACAATACGGCTACAACGGAGCCAGACAGTACACTTAATACGATTTGGGACGCATGCTTCTTCAACACAGGGAAGTTGCGGTGCAAAGGAACGGCAAATGCAATCGTAGCTGGTTGTAGCAGCGTGGACAGCAAGTGGGCGCCCGAATTATAGGAACCGTAGTTCACGCCTGTCAGCGTCAAAATCAAAATGATAACAACGGGTGTAATAAGCAATGGAGACATATACACCTTGGGCAGGGTGCGATACATGCGTTTGGCCATCCAGTAAATAGCGAGTGTCAATACAATACATAGAAGACCGGTCATGATGATTTGTGCTCCTTTCGTTTACCTAGCAGACTGGCGACCATACCCGTGCAGGCCATCACCAGGAAGGTGCCGAGCAGTACCACCAGCATAATACTCATACCATCGTGCTCCAGCATCGGCCAATAATTCATAACACCAACAGCGGAGGGAATAAAGAATAATAGCAGTTCGGCCAGCAGCCAGTTCGCGCCAACCTCAATCCAGCTTAGTCGGACTAAGCCGGTTTGCAGCAGAATAAAGAGGATCACCATACCAACAATGCTACCGGGTACAGGCAGATGGAGCCAGGAAACTGCAGCGTTCAGGATGAGTGAAAAGGCCATCAGAACGGCAACCTGGAGGACACCGCGTATGAAGCTTTTCATATATGTTAACTCCTATCTTTGAATTTCGTTATCTTTCAAACCGTAATGAAATTTTACATCACAAGCTTTCATGAGTAAAATGCATATAAAGAATGAAACGTATTCCGTTTGTCTATGGAAGAAGGTGCAGGTTTGGATATCCGACATTTACAATATTTTTTGGAAGTCGCACGGCTACGCAGCTTTACAAAGGCCGCCCAGAGCATGTTCATTACACAGCCGACGATCAGCAAGACGATTAAAAGCCTGGAGGATGAGCTGGGGGTTACCTTGTTTGATCGAACTGGCAAAAGAATCGAGCTGACCGACGCTGGGAAGGTGATTGAGCTTCAGGCCCAAGCGATTGTGAAGTCCTTTCAGAGCTTGTCCTCGGAGCTGAGTGATTTGATGAACCTGAAAAAGGGGCATATCCGCATCGGCCTGCCGCCGATGGTTGGGTCGAGCTTTTTTCCGCGTGTCATTGGGGAGTTTCACAAGGCCTATCCCGATGTGACCATTCAATTGTTCGAGGACGGGGCGAAGAAAGTGGAGCGGGACGTAGGAGCCGGGGCATTGGATATCGGAGTGATTGTGCTGCCTGCAAGTGGAGATATGTTTGAGACCTTTCTGTTTGTGGAGGAAAAGCTGAATCTGCTCGTTCACCCTACGCATGCATTGGCTGAGCGCAAGGAGGTACCGCTATCCGCCCTGGCGGAGGAAGCATTTGTACTGTTTCGTGAGGATTTTACGCTGCATGACCGTATCATTGCCGAGTGTGTCCGTGCCGGCTTTCAGCCGCGTGTTGTTTACGAAAGCTCACAATGGGACCTCATTAGCGAAATGGTTGCTGCGAACCTGGGAGTAGCGCTCTTACCGGAGGCCATTTGCCGCGATCTGGATTCCGAGCGCTTGCGTGTTCTTCCGTTGGTGGCCCCCGTCATTCCATGGCATTTGGGAATGATCTGGCAGAAGGATCGTTATCTATCCTTTGCAGCCAGGGAATGGATATCGTTCACACAGAAGCTGCTGCGGACAGAGTATGGCAGCAAGTAGCCCTAGTATTCCGTGAGTAAATGTTTACGATGTGAGTGCGATGCGTGCAGGGAGGGGGGGCAGATTGTACATAAAAAAGCTGCCCATAAGGGCAGCGATATAGCTTGCTTTTATGAATGTGCCTGATTGTTTTGATTTACCGCACGCTTGGTGTGAAGGTACTTGTCCATAATTCGGTCAAGCCGGGAGGATTTGTCCAATACACGTTCATCCCTTAATCCGTGTAAGTTAGCCATACGATTCAGTTCGCGGCGTTCCTTTTCCATGAGTTTTTCCAATTGTTCTAGGTTCAAAAAGCCCACCCCCCATGTCGATTGTAAGGCATGTCTCCACTAGCGGCAGAAGATTTTTATAATAATGATTATATTTCCATTTTACCACTTTTTATTAACAATAATCCAGCTTTCCTGACATTTAGCGACTAATAATTATGATTTTGCCAGTTCTACCCGGTTACGCCCTGACCGTTTAGCCTCATACAGAGCATCATCCACTTTCTCCAGCAATTTATCTGCTGCAATGGTAGGAAAACTGCCTGCTCCGATAGATACCGTCAGAGGAACGATGGTTCCGTCATTCAGTTGAAAGGGGCCCTTTTCCACGGCTTTTCGTATCCTTTCGGCAAAAACTTCGGCCGTATGGCTGTCGCAATCTCCAATCAGAATGGCAAATTCCTCTCCGCCTTTACGGGAGGGATATGCCTTCCTTGTAGACTCCTGGTTTAACAAAATTCCCAACTGGCTTAAGACGGTATCTCCGTTCAAATGACCATACGTATCATTAATTTTTTTAAAGTGGTCAATATCCAGCATCACGAGTGCAAAGGGTTTTTTTGTAGCCTTGGAAATATGAAAGACCTCTTCAAACAACGCATCGAAAGCACGCGGACTGTATAATCCGGTTAAATGATCCCGGTTCGCAGCCTCCTCCAGCAGGTGAATGGCCCGTTCTGTTTTTTTGATATGGTTCATCATAAAATAAGCGAACAAGCCGCCAAGCGTCTTAATGGTTGTGAATATGAAAATAGATTCAGGATTGAGAGGACTAGCCACATAGAAAGTAGCTGACAGCGACACAACAGCAGATCCAAGCACGGCTGACATCCATTTGCTGAGCGTTAGGTTTTTTTCTCGAATAAAGGTAAGTGAAATGGCCAAGGTCATGAAGCAATTGACAGTAGCAGCAAGAGATATAACTGTCCAACCACCGGTGATGTAAATACGGTACAGGCTTATGATCAGCGTGGTCAGCAGACCAGATACCGGTCCTCCCATATAAACAGATATGATAATAGGCAAATGGCGCAGATCGACCACAAAATTTCCGCTGATCCATAAGCCGGCCATCATTAAAAGAATACCAAACAGTCCCAACATTAAGCCGTTTATTACCCGATGGATATTTCTATGCTTTTCAAGGTAACGTTCGTATTTTCGTGAAAGCAAATTCCCAAAGAATAAGAAGCTTGTTAATAGTGCAAAATTGTTAATTAATTCTTTTAACATAACCCTATCCTTTATGCTGTAATGTGAGTTGGACATTGCTGAGAATAAAGTAATAAGCTCCATTTCTATATTTCGGTTAAAAATAAGTGCGAGTGAATACCACTCAACCACAAACGATGCTTATGTCCCTTACGTTTCCTTTATCTACGTGATAAAGTGAAAGGAATATGACCGGAACGGGTGATCGTATGAAGGAACCAATTCATATATCGGTGCGTCCACTTGTGGAATATGTGCATCGGAGCGGCAGCATTCACAGTGGTTTCCGCTCGAACAGCAGCATGCTGGAAGGAACTCGCGTGCATCAGGTGATCCAGAAAGGCTACAAGGAGCATGACCGCAAAGAGGTATATTTGCGCACGGAAATTCATTACCAGGACACATTATTTATGATCGAAGGCCGCTGTGACGGGTTGATTGAGCTGGATGGTGTATGGACGGTTGATGAGATCAAATCGACTTCTCTTCCCCTTGAAGATACTCAGGGGGATGGTCAACCCGTACATTGGGCGCAAGCATTTTTATACGCTTATATGATTGCTCGCGAGGAGCAACATCATTCCATGCAGGTTCAGCTTACTTATGTACAGGCACATGGTGAAGACATTCGCCGATTTAGACGGGAGCTATCCTTTGCAGAGCTGGAAGCTTTTGCACAGGAGATGATTGCCGGCTATGCACCGTATGCATTCCTGCTGAGAGCGCATGCGGAGCAGCGGGATGCCAGTATTGCCATGCTGGACTTTCCATTTGACACGTATCGTTCAGGCCAGCGTACTCTCGCGGGTTCGGTGTACAAAACGATTGCTGAAGGAGTTAGTCTGTTTGCCAAAGCTCCTACGGGTATTGGTAAAACGATATCCACCTTATTTCCTGCAATCAAGGCCATCGGCGAAGGGCTTGTGAATCGAGTATATTATGTCACAGCCCGTACCACAACCCGCGCAGCTGCAGAAGAAGCGTATGCCAAAATGCAGACGCAAGGACTGCATATGCATGTGGTGACTTTGACGGCAAAGGATAAAATTTGCTTCAAGGATGAAAATGATTGTGATGCCGGAGCATGCAGCATGTGCGAAGGCTATTATGACCGAATCAACGGTGCGGTGTCCGATATTTTGGCGAATGAGACATTAATGACTCGGACGGTGATTGAGCATTATGCACGCAAGCATAGGGTATGTCCGTTTGAATTTTCACTGGATGTGGCGTATGCCTCGGATGGTATAATCAGTGATTATAACTATGTTTTTGATCCGCGTATTTCTTTGAAGAGATTGCTTGAGGAACACAAGCGAAAAGGTGTTGTATTGGTGGACGAGGCGCATAATCTGGTGGAACGCGGTCGGGATATGTTTTCGGCGGAAATGCAGAAATCGCCTTTTTTGGAGCTAAAAAGGGAGTTTAAACTGCTCAGCCCGGAGATTGCCGCGGCTGCGAGCGCAGTGAACGCGCATATGATTACGCTGCGCAAACGGTACGCAGATACAGGAAAAGCAGTGGAGACATCCTCGCCGCAAGAGATGCTGGAGCTGTTGGCACCCTTTGTGGAAGCAGCCGAACGTGAACTGGTATCGGGAGGCGGCGTGAGCGATGCCCATCGTGCAAGCGGTACGGGAGCGGCTTATGCATTGCTTCTGGAAACGTACTTTGCCGCTCAAAATATGCTGCGAATCGCCGCTTTGTACGATGAACGCTACGTTACCTATATTGAAGCGGGACGCAGTGAAGTGCGGGTAAAGCTATTCTGCCTCGATCCCTCGCACTTGCTCGGGCAGGCTATCAAGGGCTATCGTTCTGCCATTTACTTCTCGGCAACGCTGACGCCGCTTGCTTACTACCGAGACATGCTGGGAGCGAAGGAGGAGGACTATACGTTGCAGGTTCCCTCTCCCTTCCATCAGGAGCAATGGGATGTACGTCTGTTGCCGCTCTCCATCCGTTATCGGGATCGTGAGCGTTCGAAGGGAGCGATTGTAGACATGCTGGCTGGGCTGGCAGAGGAGCTTAAGGGGAATGTCCTCGTGTTTTTCCCGTCCTATCCGTATTTGCGTGAGGTATATGAGGAGTTTATGAGTCGGGACGTGCTCGCAGATACGCTGGTGCAAAGTCCGGGTATGACCGAACCGGAGCGCGATCGCTTTCTGGAAGCATTCCAGCCTGGACAGGAACGCACCTTGCTCGGCTTTGCTGTGCTGGGTGGTGTGTTTGCCGAAGGGGTCGATCTACCAGGGGATCGTTTAAAAGGGGTTGTGGTTGTCGGTGTCGGATTGCCACAAATTGGAGCAGAGCGGGATGTCCTGCGGGAACACTTCTCGGAGCAAGGGCGGAACGGCTTTAACTATGCGTATGTATACCCGGGAATGAATAAGGTTTTGCAGGCAGGGGGCAGACTTATCCGCACAGAGCAGGACGAAGGCCTGCTGGTTCTGGTAGATGATCGATTTGCCAAGGAGCCGTATGCTTCTTTGCTGCCAGAGGAATGGAGGAGCTATCGTTTGGTGGAACAAGCGGGACTAGGGAAGGAATGGACAGACTATGAATTTTAATTTTCATAATGACTCCATACGTGGGGTGCTGCGCCGCTTTGGTCAAGAGGAGGCCGAAGTGGACCATATGGAGACTTTCGTGACTTTTGCGCGCTTGGCTAACAGTATATTTAGAGAAATGGATACGGATCTTGCCAGGTTGGGGGCCTCACAGGGCCGAGTCATCGTCCTTAGCCTGTTGCATTTTCATGCACCGCATCGAATGACACCATCGGAGCTGGCTGAAAAGGCTGATGTTACACGGGGAACGATGACTGGTTTGATTGACGGGCTGGAGCGGGATAATATGATCGAACGTGTGGCTCACGAAAGTGACGGACGGATGGTGACCATCGGATTAAAGGAGGCCGGACGAGAGCTGCTGAGGACGGTGGGTCCTTATTACACGAAATTGATCGGATCGTGTATGTCTGAGTTTACGGCACAGGATCATGAGACCATGAAGAACTTGCTCGGAAAAATGAAAAGCGGTTTTGAGCGATCTTTGCCAGAATGCTGAATTCCATGGTTTTAGGGGACAAGGAATAGGGGAGATAATATGTTCTTTTATACAGATGAGGTCTATGAAAACCGTGATTTTGGCTCGATGGATGCCAGAGAAGGCGAGTGGACAAATTGTAATTTTACCCGATGCCGTTTTCGGGGGATGGAGATGAATGAGTCGCTCATGGAAGGCTGTACTTTTGTGGACTGTGATTTTACCGGAGCTGTTCTCAATGCCTCACATTACAAGGAGTCTGCTTTTACGAATTGTCTATTCACCAGTGCCAATCTGTTTGTAGCCCGGTTTGATCATTGCAAGCTGGTGGGCTCAGATTTTGCGGGGGCCAATATGGACGGGATCACGATTACGGGTGGAGACTGGTCATATACGAACTTGCGTCATGCAGATTTGAGGAAGCAGGATTTGCGAAAAATACGCTTCAAGGAAGCAGACTTGTCCGAATGTAATCTGGAAAAGGCAGATCTACGCGAAGCAGATCTTACTCAGGCAAGACTACATAAAGCGCACCTTCAAGGAACGGATCTGCGTGGTGCAAAGATGGATGGTGTGAATTTTAAAGATTTAAACATCACCGGAGCCAAACTGGATATTCAGCAGGCTGTAGCGGTGGCTCGCTCCTATGGGGCAAAGGTGGAAGGTTAATTTTTTAAGCACGGAGCACGGTGCAAGCAAAAAAATTCCCTTATCCAGTGATAGAGCCGTAGAAGTGGTCTGTCGCTAGTAGGGTGGCATACTGTATGGTACATTTACTCCTGTGCAGCGATCAGCATAATGAAGAATGATGCCGATAAGAACAAGCCTGTTTTACCGGGATAAAGGAAGGAAGAGACAGATGAGTCAGACAAACGTTTATTTTAATCATGATGGTGGAGTAGATGATCTGGTATCCCTGTTTATGCTGCTTCAGATGGAGCAGGTTCATTTGACCGGAGTATCCGTTATTCCGGCGGATGGCTACCTGGAGCCTGCAACGGACGCCAGTCGTAAAATTATTGATCGTTTTGGACAAAATAAAGGGCCTGTGGAAGTTGCAAAATCCAATTCACGCGGTAAGAATCCATTTCCTGCCGCTTGGCGTATACATTCCTTCTATGTGGATGCATTACCGGTGCTGAATGAATTGGGGCGCATGGAAGCGCCGCTTTCGTCCCTGCCGGCTCATCGGCATCTGATCGAAAAGGTACGTGGAGCCGAAGGTAAAACGCTGTTGCTGTTCACCGGACCGCTAACCGATCTGGCACGCGCGCTGGATGAGGCACCGGACATTGAAGCCAAGATTGATAAGCTGGTATGGATGGGCGGCACCTTTGAAAAAGGGAATGTAGAGGAGCCGGAGCATGACGGCACAGCAGAGTGGAATGTATTCTGGGACCCGGAAGCGGCTTACCGTGTTTGGCAAAGCGGCATCACGATTGATCTGGTGGCGCTGGAAAGCACAAGCAAAGTCCCATTAACGCCAGCCGTGCGCAATCGTTGGGCTGCCGAGCGCCGCTATGAGGGCGTGGATTTCCTGGGCAACTGCTACGCAGGCTGTCCGCCGCTCGTTTATAGCGAAACGAATTCAACATACTTTCTGTGGGATGTTCTGACCACTGCATCTGTCGGACGCCCGGACATTGTCAAGAAAAAGACGGTGCATTGCAGCGTCATCGCTGAAGGTCCAAGCCAAGGCAGAACGGTGGAGCAGGCGGAAGGTCGTCCTGTGAACCTGGTATATGATACAGACCCGGAAGCCTTTTTTACGTATATGACGGATTTGGCCAAGCTGGCTGCTCCCAAACGCTATTAAGCCTGGCTGTGTCTATGCATGCTGCTTGAAGCGACGATGCGGTTCTATTCGCCAGTCACCGTACATAAAAACCCGTGACGTTATCCGTCACGGGTTTTTATTGCCATTGTAGGTCACATATCATCGCAAGCCAATCTCTATTCAGGCGGACTCCTCATGTTTCTTCAGTACAGGCTGTTGTTTATTATACATGATTGTTTTATTATAGACCGAGCTTTCTGCTTCGATTTACCTACTCGCTTGCGCAAACCTCCATCTCATAGGTCTAGTAAGGAGCCTTTTTTGAGAGATATAGGGCGTATAAATACACATTTGTGAAAATGGTTAATGATTTTCGTAAATTTTCACGCTTTCATTTAAAATTTCATCATATGAAAAAAGTGTAATAAAATAGGAGGATAGTACCAGTAATATCATGTAAATATTCTATATAATAGGTTCAGAGGTGGGATTATGAATAGACTGGAAGCCCTAGAACACTTTCATAAGACCTACGCAGAAGAGGTGCTGAATCAGAAAATACACCACGTAGCGTCTTTGTATGAACAGAGAAAAGAAGAACTTATCTTATCTTTTATTCAATCCTTTCAATTGATTTGTCAGCAAGCTAAGCATATAGAGGTGTCCAAAGCCAGAATCGGATACATTACCTACTCCATGCGGCGCACCTATCTGATGGAGCGAAACTATAACTATATCATCGGAGCCTATGATAAAAGCTGGTTCTTCGATCCTGGGCCATACCAAGGAGTCTATGATGCAGGATGGGCTTTCAGTTTTTGGGGAGAACTGGTAGATGAACTGAGCCAGCTTCGAAAACCGTATATGAATAAGGTTATTCAGCCCGATGTAGAGCGCTTTGCACGTCAGGCAGTGAAGGAATTTCATAAATACATTTTGCAATTAGCTCAGGATGCTATTCCACTGGCAATACAAATACCAGAATTTAAGGTATTGAGTTGCGAGGATGATTTGGAAGTACGAATAGGGGAGTATAAAGGAATCAGTAAGGTGGTGTACTCAGCAGCCGATGGAATACTACATGATTCAACAAGATGACCGTATCACAGAGTATATGCATCCCGTAGAGATGAATCGCAGGCAGCTACTGGAGTGGGCAGCCAGTGCAGAGGATTCCATTTTACAATTTTATGTCTCAGGTGGCGCAGACTATATTGATTTTATAGAGTATCCGGTATCCATCGTTTCCGAACAGCTCAAGGAGATTTTTGATAGATATCAAGCGGGCTTCAGCTGGAAGCTGGTTGTTTTTGCCGATATGCAGCGAATGCAGCAGACGAGGTATTGGCTGGCTCATCCGCCTAGCCTTATGTGTTTATCACAGCTTAGTGAATATCACAGGGACGGCACACTGAGGAAAATCATTTTAGATGAATATGCAGTGCAGAATTACAAGATTTTCAGGGTTCAGGATGCAAATCATCATATCATTGTAGATCTCGATGTGGCTGAATGTATTTTGAAGTTTAATCTGACAGGCTTGAAATTACAAAAGGTCGAAACAGCCGGCCCATCTATGCAAAGGAGAGTCCAAGAATGAGTGAGAGCTATGTAGTGGATGGAGCACAGATCCAGTGCAGCTATGGAAGTCGTACGGGAAGGTTTAGTGTTTCAGCTAACAGGGGGATTAGTATTGTCGATAAACTGCAGGGGAATATTCAGGATTTTCACCCGCAGACTCATATCCCATCTTTCGGCATGTGCCGCAGTATGCATAATCCTGCAGTGGTTTCTGCTAACAGAGGTAATTCCGGAAAAATCATTCCGCAGCCCTGCAAACCGAGTGTATCTATGCCTTGGTTGAATGGAAAAAGAGATGTATACGTAGATCAATCTCCGGCCCTTATGAGCTGCTCCACGAATTTATGCATGTGGTGCGGTAAAATTTCATTCACGACAGATGGGCAGGAATAGCTGAGGTTGCAGAAAGTGATATCAACATCATATGAAAGACTAATGGGGGGAGCAAGATGGGACTGGCTGGAACTGTGCTGACTTATGGCAATATAAGAGTGAATGCTCCATATGAAATTGTCCGGCTGCTAGATGTTAAATTGACACAGAAGGTGAATGAGCACGGCAAGGTGTACATCACTGCTCTCATACCGGATGAGGATCATGCGAAGTATGACGGTTTAGCGCATGATGAGGATGTGCTAGAGGTATATGAGACGGATGGAGATCAAGGGACGGTTAGTATTTTTAAAGGAATCGTCACCAATATTAGCATCGGATTCAAAAATGGCGTATATCACATGTACATAGAGGCTGCCTCTTTTACATATTTGTTGGATCAACAACCGAAGAATCGTTCGTTTCAAAATCATAATTTGACGTACTATCAATTATTCCGCGAGCTCGTAGATGCCTATCCACACGGGGATTTTATTGACCTGATGGACAACGGTAAAAAGCTGGATGGATTCATTATTCAGTATGGTGAGAGTGATTGGGAGTTTTTAAAAAGAATGGCCTCTCGCCTGCAAACCGGATTGATTGCCGAGATCACGTCCGTGTACCCGAGACTATGGTTAGGTACCTCGAAAGAACAGGTGAAGGGTGAATTGCATAGTATTAATTTTACACTTCAAAAAACAAAGCCAGGTCCCAGGTATACATATGCTGAAGTGGAGAATACGAAACGCTTTGAACTTGGAGATGTCGTTGTATTTCAACGAAAGCATTGGATTATTGATCAGATTCATGCAGAGATGAAGCAAGGTCTCATGACCTATGATTATGTTCTGGTTCCGGAAGCAGGTATTCCGAGGGAGCTTATACATAATCAGCTTATACAAGGAGCCTCTATTGAAGGAAAAGTCATTGATTTAGACAGTGAAGGAGAGTCAGTTAAACTTCACTTGTCCGTGGATGCTTTGCAATCCAAAGCAGAAGGCAGCTGGTTTTCTTACCCGACGATGTACACCGGGGATGGGATCGGTTGGCATTGCATGCCTGAGCTTGAGGATCATGTCCATTTGTATTTTCCGTCTAGCAACGAACAAGATGCTCATGTGGTTCAATCTCTTCGCAAGAGAGACCACAAAGGAGATGAAATCACCAAGCCGGAAAGAAAGTTGTTCCATACCAAAACTCAAAAAATAGCGAGGTTCGATGACAAAGAAGCAGCTTTCTCCACCCAAGAAGAAAAGATACTTGTGCGCTTAAATCCTGCCTCCGGTATTCACGTGTATAGTCATCACGATATTACCTTTTACGCCGATACAGACTTGGTGCTGCATGGCAAAAAGGTACAGATGACCGCTACACGCGAGCTGTCTTTGACGTGCAAAACCAGCTACATCCGAACCGATGGAACGCTTCATCTCAAGGCTGGCAAGCTGGTGAAAAATCAGGTGCCTGATGCAGAACTGAAAGCCTATAAATCCCTAATTCAAGAATTGAAGGGAAAGGGATATCCGCAATGGGTGCAAGATTTGCTGCTTCAATTTAAAAAAGACTACTATAAAGCCGTGGCAGCAGGGGATAAAAAGGGTGCCAAGGAAGCAGCAGCCAAGGCCAAGCAATTGCGTCAGCAGGTGGCAGAAATAGATCGTATGCCTGCCTGGGCCAGAGCACAAATGCATGAATACACGTCCCAGTGGTGGGAAGCACATGGCGCTAACGATAAAGCCAAGCAAAAGCAAATGCATCTTCTCGCCAATCAGCTACGTGACAATGTTATCATCAACGAGCTGATTCGCGGGCATTCAGCTGACTCCTATCTCGATGCCAACCGGTTGGAGGAGCTGTCCGGGCAATACGCGGATGCGGCACATAAGCTGACCGTAGACGATCAAAAGGCTATCGCCAAGGAAGCGGCTGCTCTACGGAGCAAGTATGGCGTGAACAGCCTGCTTGCGAGAGAGAATTTGAACAAGCTGGCCAGGAAATATCCAGACAGCTTCTCGTACAAGCTACCTGCTACAGGGGATTGGGATCAGGAGCTTAACGCCGCATTGCATGATTTTGCGAAGAAATACGGCTTGGAGAATAAGGGCTATGGCCGTGATGTACTGGCCGTATACCTGCATCAGGTAGCCAATGGCATTCTTCCGTGGCCTAAAGTTAATAAGGCTACAACGCCAACAGTTCCAACAACGAAGACAACAACGAAAACGGAACCGGGCAAGAAGACGCCGACTACTCCTGAAAAGCCAACGAAGGACAAAGCAAATGAGGAAATGAAGCCCACACCATCCAACAGTTCTGCTGACCAGAAAAGGAAAGCCATTGTAGAATTCGCCAAGAGGTTTTTAGGCAGAATCCCTTACTGTATGGATTCTAAAATTAGAACGATGAAGCTTGATCCCAATAACCCTCCTGAATATATGGATTGCTCTGATTTTAGTTCCTCAGTGTACTTGACTATATTAAATGTGTATATAGGCGGCACTACAAGAGATCAAATCCATCGGGGGATAGAGGTTGACCACAAAAATTTACGCTCTAGGGGAAATTATAAAAATCTGAAGTTAGGTGACCTAATCTTATTTGATTGGGGGAATTGGGGAAAGAAAGAATCCAAACCATTTATACCAGACCATGTAGGAATATATATTGGAGATGGAGAGTTCATTCACGAGCATGGTCGTGCACAGACTCGTCACGATATGAAGAACGATCACAAGCCTTCTCACAATGTAACAAAAGATAAATTAAACGCTAATTGGGGAGAGGGCTATGGTTTTATATACCAAAACGTTATAGCAGTTAGACGTATTATACAAGATGATGGCTCAATAATTAGCAAATAAGAAAGTAAGCAAGTAGTATAAACGTCATAATAATATTTGATTCCAAGTTATTCGCTCAAGAGAAAATAGCACTGACCTGATTAATGGGTAGGCTTTATTGAGAACGGATGAGAAAGTGGTGAGAGAGTGAATTCTATAAAAATCATACTGGTTATTACTTTTGTAGCCATTATATCGGCATGTAGTGGGTTTAAAGGAGAGGAAGCTGTCCCGTCTCCTCACCCCCAAGAAATATCATCACACAGGATAACACAAGATAATAGAAATGTTACTGAAAAAAAAGCACGGTGGCTTTTAAATGGGGAAGAAGATCCAGATCCTACTCAATTTTTGACCAATTTGGATGATCCTACAGGAAAGACCTATATACGAATCGATGACTTGATAGATGCGATGCAGACTAAGGAAGAACGAATAAAATATCGCGACTCCCAAGTAGCTGTCAGTAGAGTATCAAATGATGGAAGTCGAATGGCGATCGTAAGGACAATCTCTGATGTGGAAGAAGAGGACGAAAAAAACATTCTTGAGGTATATGATCTGAACTCAGGAAAAAAAGAGTCCGAGTTGGAACTGCCTTCAACGGCTTACCCCGTAGTCTCTCCTGATTTAAGTAAATATCTTTATGGGTTGAATGGGCAAGTGTATTTATATGATGCAGTAAAGAGGAAAACGACAAAAATAGACCTTGGGAAACGTAAAATAAATTTAGGTATCATTAGTTCAGGATTATTTTCTCCAGATGGCACTAGATTCTGTTTTGAAGAAAGTGACCAACCAGGTATCATCATGCTGAATCTGTCCGGTATTAGTGGAGCAAAACGTTTACTTACAGGATCTAGGGCTTCGCTCTTGCAATGGGATCAAGAAGATAAATTAATTTATACAATTTCTGAAGAGGACGAAAATTACACAGAAGATGTCTATTCATTGGATATAGAGAGCGGAGAAAAAAGGTGGATAACTAAAAGCTCGGAACCATTTATACTATCCCCTGATCGAAAGCTAGTGCTGTCCGCAGAATACGAAGCTCCAAAAATGTATCTGGTTCATGTGAGTGATGGTAGAAAGGAAGATATATCCTCATTTACTAAAAATCAAGGAGTACTCACTGTTCCAATACAGTGGATCGAAACAAAAACCAATTATATGAAGTATAGCAACAAGGTTAAAGTGAAAAAAATTACGGCCTCTTCTACACTGCCTAATCAGGGCAATCTTTCTTTTAGCGTGAGCAATTTAACGGACGATAATAATTTAACCCCTTGGTGTGAAGGATCTAAGACAGGTGGAGTAGGAGAAACGGTAACTATAGATTTAGGTTCAATTCAAGAGGTCAGAGGTATAGATATGGTTGATGGAATTATATGGATTAACAATAAGTATTTAGACATGAATACCATCCAAAAAATGAAACTCGATTTCTCGGATGGACAATCGACAGTGCTTGAGAACAATGACACACGTTTCAAGTTCGATGAACCTATACGAACATCATTCGTTAAGATTACCATCCTGGAAGTGAGAAAAGGCGCGGACTTCCCAAATACTTGTATAGATGAGCTGAAGTTATTGTGATTAGTTGTAGGAAACGAAAAAAAATTGCGGTGCTAATAAATAAAATTGCTTTGTTCGTCTTGATCTTTTCCATGCTAGGCGGGTGTATACAATCGAATGAGGGCCAAAAAGCGCAGGAGCAGAATGAAAATCATGCTTCTGTCTCTCGGCCCAAGAAACTTCCTCCAGTAGTAAGGCCCATAAATTGGTTGTTGTTTGAAGCGGAAAATGGAAATATGCCTATGGATTTTTTAGCTGACATGGATGATCCTACAGGTAATACCTATATTGATTTAGATGACATTATAGGTAAATTACATGCAAGTGAAGGTGAAGCGTATCCTGAATCTGAGTTGTATCTGGCTGGGTTTTCGGATGATGGCAGGCGCATCGCTTTATGTAGAGAGTCGCAGGATTTGGATTATTTAATCATCAAAATCTTTGATCTATCTACCACAAAGAAAATGTATGAATTTAAGGTGCCGAATAGGGACTACGCTGTTATGTCACCTGACTTACGCAAGTGTGTTTACACAGATGATGCTGCCGTTTTTTATTATATGAACCAGGGACAGAAAACTAAAGCATTGGGGCATTTAAATGATGGTCACTATCTCGTTCTTCCCGTTTTTTCGCCTGACAGTAACCAATTTGCCCTTGTAGATAGTAACCATAATATATTGGTCTATGACTTGTCCAAGAACAAGCTAATCCAAAAAATCAAGCTAGGAATAGAAGGAATACAGATAGAACAGTGGCTTTATAACGATCAATTGGTTCTTTCTTCATACGATAATGATAAGACTTATGTGCTCAATATCAGGACTGGGGAGAAGAGGTTACTAATGAAAGCCACTGCGTCTCCTGTTATAACCTTGGATAACCGCAGGGTTGCTTATCTGAACTCCAAGGGTGAAATGCAACAACGAGACATCCAAACAGGTCTGCCTATAAAATACTCCAATGTATTCCACAGGATAGGCTATAACGTGTCCCCTACACAATGGGTACAAACAACAACGAATTTAATGAAATATCGAAAAAACATCACGGCACAAAAAATTATTGCTTCTTCTACACTTCCGGATCAAGCAGGGAACTCCTATGCTGCTCGAAACATCATGGATGGAGATGCAAGCACAGCTTGGTGCGAAGGAGTCAAGGGAGATGGTGTTGGGGAGTGGATCAAAATTGATTTCGGCTCTATGCAAGAACTAAAGGGATTTGAGCTCATCAATGGCCTAGCTAAGTCATCTAATGCTTTCCAAGCAAATAATAGAGTTAAACGAATGAAACTGGAGTTCTCGAATGGGCAGACCATGATGGTAGATAATAATTTTTTAAGTAATGAATTTCCTGATGGTGCCGTTCATACCTCATTTGTGAAAATAACGATTGAGGCAGTAGAGAAAGGAAGCAAATATCACGATACGTGTATGTCGGAGATACGATTCTTCTAAGCATTCCTAACAAAGGAGAAGGCATATGAAGTGGAAAGAACCAATATTTGGTGCAACACCTATGTTGAAAGCTTTAACAACCGCTAATGCGCACAGGAAAGTAAAGGCTTTTGATCTGGTAGAAGGACTTCGTAGAGAGTGTAAAAGAGAGGAGAAATCATGCGTTATATAAAAGCGGCTTTAATTATTGTATTTTCAGTGCTGTTGTCTGCTTGTACAGCAACCACAGGGGGGGACGTTGTTGCGTCTTCGCAGTCCCCCAATACACCATCAAGTAATGAAGTTAAGGTAAATCAGGATGCTGCAAAGGGGACTGAAAAGAAGGCAAGATGGCTTTTAAATGGTCAAGAAGGCGAAGAAGATCGAGTTCAATTCTTAACCAATTTAGATGATCCTACTGGAAAAGCTAATATTCGTATCGACGACCTGATTGACACCATGCAAACTCGGGAAGAACGTATAAAATATCACGGCTCACATGTAGATGTCGGGAAAATAACAAGTGACGGCAGTCGTATGGCAATTACAAGAGATGTTTATGGGGAGCAACCAGAGGATCCACTCATTATTGAAGTGTATAATTTGGATGCAGGAGAAAAAGAACGAGAGTTTAAATTGCCGCCAGCTGCTCAATATCCTGTTATCTCTTCTGATTTAAGTAAATATTTATATGCATTGAACGGGCATTTGTATTTATATGATGCAATAAGTAAGCGAACTACAGAAGTGAAGACTGGAAAAGGCAAAGCAGACGTGAGTAATATTTTCCATGGGCAGGGAGTGTTTTCACCAGATAACACCAAGTTTTATTTTGTGGATGATCAGACAGGAATCGTAATGCTTGATCTGTCTGGCAATAGTGGTACAAAGCGCCTGCTTGTAGGAACTGATGTCTTCGGTATTATGCAATGGGGTCAGGGGAACCAACTTATTTTTACTACTCATAAAAAGGATAATACTCCCATAAACGATATTTATTCACTAGATATACCCACTGGAAAAGTACAGTTTATAACTAAAAATGAAGGCGACTTTATTCTATCTCCAGATCAAAAAAAACTAGTAAAGGCAGATGATGAGGCTGTAAAAATGTTCATGATCGATATAGAAAGTGGGAAAAAAGAAGATATTTCGTCCATTGTAAATGGAGAAGGAACCTGGGTAGTACCAATACAGTGGATCAATACAAAAACCAATTATATGAAGTATAGCAACAAGGTTAAAGTGAAAAGAATTACTGCCTCTTCTACGCTACCTAATCAGGGGAATCGTTCTTTTAGCGTGAA
>NZ_ASSB01000392.1:0-14713 GCF_000520755.1 Paenibacillus sp. 1-18 | reverse complement strand
AGTTAGTGTCCAAACTTAGGGGGTTAATCCGATATTAAAAACAAAGAGCCTAGACATAAATCATCTAGGCCGTGAGTGTGTACGTAGTGTTCACATGATTATTATTTTATCCCACTTCTTGCTGCTGTTCATATTCCTTTACCCTACGATAAAATGTGTTTGGCTTCATATCTACACGTCTCATTGCTTCAACTGCTGTTATGCTGCCTTCCTTCCATTCCTCATATACCATAATGAAGTCATCACTTATTGCCTGTTTAGGCCGACCAAATACCACACCATTATTTTTTGCTGCTGCTATGCCTTCAGTCTGTCTTCCGTTAATCTTCTCACGTTCGCGTTCTGCCATGTAGCTAAGCAACTCAAGTACAATACTGGATATAACTTTCTCTAAGCCATTATGGTATTGTCTAGTATCAAGGATGGGCATATCAAGAATAACGATGTGTGCGCCTATCTCGTGCGTTATATCTTGCCATTCACGTTTGATTTCTTCTGCATTTCTTCCTAAACGATCCAGTTCCTTAATGAACAGAATGTCGCCTTTCCTAAGCACACTCTTCAATGCTTGATATTGCGGTCTGTCAAAATTCTTGCCACTTTTCTTGTCAATAAAATAATCACGTTCCATGATACCTAAGCCTTGCATTGCTTCCAATTGTCTAGCTTCGTTCTGATCTTTCGTCGATACTCTTATGTAACCGTAGTGTCTAATCTCACTCATATGGATCATCCTTTGCTATGTCATTGATTATATTATAGCAAAACTATGTCAAAATGTATATGGTTATATATGAAACATTTCAAAATTATTTATATACTATTTGACATGTATCATAACCACTTATGACAAACACTAAACTACTATTGCAAAAGGTATACTTTATGACATAGAGTTAGAACCGTTTTGTCTGAACAATGGTCGGTCAAAAATCAACCTTCGTGAATTTCAATACAGTATTATCCAAGTTGGTTAGCACTCATATGGATAGTTGGACAAAGCGTCCAATTCAATGATCAACTTAGAAAATATCGAAGTCGCTATGTATTTAAGGGGTTGACGCTGTATCAACCATTATAGGGATATCGTCAACTTTGGTGACACTATAGAGATAACCCGTATCGACACCCTTATCGAAGCTCAATCGTTAAAATTGAGAATATAATGATAAAATACTTATTCTATATAGCTTTTGGTCGTGTTCAAACCAAAATTAGTATCAATTAAACTTTGTATCGTGTCGTATCGAGAAAACAGCTAAAACATAGATGGAATAAGGACTTTCAGTAAATATAATCAACATCGTAATGCGTATCGTACGTATCGGAGAAAAATGTTCAAAAAAGCTTGATCATCAAGGGATTTTTAAGTTTTTTTAAATTAAATTGTTAGAAACTCAAAATTGGATTTTCCTTTATTTATCTATGTTTTTGAAAACAGCAAACCTCTATCGCAATCGTAACAAGAATCGCGGAGTGGAAGTGTTATAATTGTCATTTTGATATTATCAATAAGAAAATTGTTCCAGACGCTCTATCATGCTTACTCAACTCATATGTAATAGCTGAAGCCTAAGACAAATTGTCTCAGCGATGAATCCTACGTGCAATTCACGTACAGTCATCTCACTTACTGTCTTCTTTTCACCAGTCGAAGGAACAGTATGCTCCTGATCAACAAACTCCAGACGATCAACGGATTCGGGTAGAGAGAGCATTTCGAATATTTTACTCGTTGGTAAATAGTGCGATGTCGCACCATTTCCAAACTGCTCAAAGGCTTGCATCATACGAGTTGCAGTTCTAGGAGTTATATCAACAGTCTTCAACCACTCGTACCACTCACCATGCACCAAATCATTCTCTTTCACGTGCTTCAATCGTCGTCCAATCTCAAACACAGACTGTCCAGCTATTTGCTTGTAACTCGGTTTAACCTAGTTTTGTTTATCATATATTGGTCTGATAATTTCCCATACCACATTGGTACTCAAAGCCATTTTATCTTTGAACCTTCTAAGCTTAATTTAGCAGCCTAATGCTGAAATCAATTCAGTATTAAATATGCAAGCAATCAATATGATAAGAGGATAGAAAATAATTTCCTATCCAATGACAAAGAGGCAGACCAAAATAATTTTGGTTTGGCGCTAAGTTAAACTTAGGACTCATCAAGTTTGGCCCTCCTTATAATTCATTACCACCATTAGTGGGGAGGACGAAATTTCGTCCCCGTTAATCTAATACTGAATCAATTTCAATATATAGCTCGGTTAAATCGAGTTTTAGCTTCATATATTTTCACGGCTGAACTTTCAGCAGTCAGGTACAATTATCCGTCTTTGAAGATGATCAGATAATAGCGTTACTCAATGTCACGCAAAAGTTGGACGCAGTGTCCAATAGTTTTCGCATACAACAGTTTAACACTACGTTAAACCTAGTCATATCAAGGGTTTCTTCATCTTGAGGAAAGCTAATTTACCTCTCAACAAAATACCTATTAGTCATATACCACGCTTTCCCTTTCACTGTATCAACCATACCCTTCTTGCTATCCATAAACACAATCTCACCGCATTCTTTACATCCCCATTTACTCCTCTTGTACGCTGATTCTTCTATATAAGAAGCTCCACATTTACACTCCACCTGAATCAATGTCTTATGGTGGTTATATGCATCTGCTAACTGTTCACTGGCCTTGCTTGCTACTGTTGGCTGCTGTGCTACATGTTCCCTTTGCTCAGAAAATTCATTATGTACTTTAAAATCTGCAACAAGCTCAGGGTTCAATCCAAAATGCTCTTTGCCTACTGTTGTTACATATTTACTTCCTACTCGATATGATTCTATCCAGTCTTGTATTTGTTTACTGGATAAATTGACAGTTCCTTTAATACCGCTGTTTAGCGTGTATGTCATTGTGTAATGCTGGTTTAGATTCATTTTTATATCATCCTCTTCAATATGCTAATAAGACGAAAGCTATTATTATATATTCTTCTATAATGAACTTTGTTGCTGTTTTATGTAAAATGAAATCACTCAAAGGGATATGATACAATATAAAAGAAAAAATTGGGGAGGAGTGTTGCTTATGCTTTATAAGAAAACCACGTTTTGGTTTTCAGTAATAAGCATCTTAATATGCTTGAATAACTATTTGGGAAATGATGATAAAAATATCCTCCTTATCGGATTGAATCCACTTTTAAATTCAATTGTATATACTGAGCCATTTCGACACTGGATTTTTGATTTTGGCAGTGCAGCTATTAGAGTTCAGTTTCCTGCCTATATCATCCATTTTGTTTCTTCCTTTCTGACAGGAGTAATTATTGATTTTCTTATCCGATTAATCAGCCGAAAAGTTAAAAGATCATAGCTCAGATTTATACTATCTCTTGATAATTGAGCACTTAATTTTCTTTTTTAACTTCCTCAATAATGATGTAAGTTACTCCTATAATTAAAGCTATTATGCTGAGTACAAGCAGAACATCATGTCCTTTTAACCTATTCAATGTTATATCCAATGGTGAATCAGTGTAGTTAACTGCACCATTTGTGACAATAAAGTACCTAGAAACATACAATATAGTTTTCTATAAAACAAAATGAGACTCCTGTCGCTCTTCTATTCATTTATTCAGCTCCTTTTATAAATATTGATCTATAAAAGTAATGAGTTATATAGTTCTATAATAATAAAAAAACCTAATTACTAGGAGCTTAGATATCAATTGAGGTGGAATTTTCACGTTTACTTGACCTAAATATATTACATGCCGTTTGGTTTCTTCTTCTAACGTTGAGTAGCTGCGATCTGCTTCCTACCCCTATTTGTTTCTCCATTCCCTTTACCTATTAGACCAGCTTTTGTCTGTCACATAGCGAACAAGAAAAAGACCGCCTAAGCGATCTTGGTCAAATTAATCTTTTATAAGAAATTACTAATTAATTCTATGCTCTGGGCTGTTGTTTCTTTCTTATCTCATATTGCCCCAAAAATTTGAGACCATCTTTTGTTGTTTGTATTCTTTCGTATTGTACTCCAGCAACCTTAACTTTTTCCATTAAACCAAATTGCATAAGTTTAGGTGCAACATGATAAAATATAAAGATTTCGAAATCTTTTGAAAGAGTTGCACTATTTGTTACACCTATAGAAAGAGTATCAGATTCAACTGTAAAAAAATCAAGAAGACTTATTTCGCTTTCATCCTCATCAATCTCTTTCGGTAAATTAATACTCATGTTTTCTAAAACAGACTCCATATCTTCATATTGCATACCATTTATAAAAGTGTTTTGAATCGCATTAAGATTTAATTTTTCGCACTCTCTTGCTAGCCTAGCATTTTCTTTTATTAATTCTGCATTCTCCAAGAGTATTTTTTCCATACTCTGAAGATTATCAGATTTAATCCATCCCACTAAACTCTTATCGAATTCATACTCCTTTAATGACTCCATAACTGTTAGTTTTATATCCTTAGTATCTTCATAAAACTTGGATATGTTTCCAAGCACTTCTCTCTTGAATTCTTGATAATGTGAGTAATGTTC
The DNA here is from genome assembly GCF_000520755.1 of Paenibacillus sp. 1-18. NCBI lineage: Bacteria > Bacillati > Bacillota > Bacilli > Caryophanales > Paenibacillaceae > Paenibacillus > Paenibacillus sp. 1-18. Next base: position 10,141 of record NZ_ASSB01000392.1, on the reverse strand, counting down.
CCTTTCTAAATAATCAGGGTTTTTTCTGGCCTTGTCCATTAATTTTTCCTCTGTAATAACAACAGCAAATCTTCTCTTCCCTTGTTCTCCTGCGTAGTCATATTCCCAATGCGTATAACTTTTCCCACTTTCGGGATCTAAGCTGCCATAACGCCCACCTAAAATCAGCATATATACATCGGATTCATCAATCCACCGCTTGATTGTCTCTTTTTGACTCTGATCTCCTGACTTAAACAACTCCATCCCAGCAGGAATATGCCCTGCATTTAAAACCGCTGTTACTGCCGCCTGTCTCTCTTCAAGCATGTCCGTGTATGTAGATGATATAAAAACTTGCAGTTTTTTCTTCATAAACAAAACGACTCCCTCATGTATAATATTCCCTATTATACTACAGAAGTCGCCAAATCCGTACAATGTTCCTATTTAATTGACAATGAAATCAGACTTTTATCATTATGCGAAAATAATTGACCACCGAGTTTAACGCTATGTTAAATCCTCAGCCTCTCTCCACGAAATACCTATTAGTCATATACCAAGCTTTACCCTTTACTGTATCCACCATACCCTTCTTATTATCCAAAAACACAATCTCACCACATTCTTTACAGCCCCATTTGTTCCTTTTGTACGCTGATTCCTCTATATAGGAAGCTCCACATTTACACTCTACCTGAATCATTACCTTATGCTGGCTGTATGCGTCTGCTAACTGCTCAGTGGCCTTACTTGTTGCTGGTTGTTGCTGTATTGCTGCTACATATTCCCTCTGCTCTGAAAATTCATTATGTACCTTAAAATCTGCTACAAGCTCAGGATTCAATCCAAAGTGTTCTTTGCCTACTGTTGTTACATATTTACTTCCTACACGATATGATTCTATCCAATCCTGTATTTGCTTCGTGGATAGGCTAATAGTTCCTTTAATACCGCTGTTTAGCGTGTAGGTCATTGTTTTGGGATCTGAAACCATTTGAAGTATCTCACCCCTTTCATTTTCACTAAGATTAATTTTTATAATATGAATTCATCTGATATCCCCAATTGCAATAACGTTCCTTCATAAGATTGGCTAGCCTCAATCGAATCTCCATCAATGAATTCAATGCGACCTTCCCAATTGTCGCTTAAGCAACGAATCTTATTAATATTTACCACTGCATCAACTGGAACTGAATCATTATCTTTTAATGATCTTATTGATTTCTTATTTAATTCTATTTTTTTAAAAGTTTTCGTTTGTAATAATTTATAGCTAAGATCATCGAAATTATAAGACGTGTGAATTAACTCATTACCCAATTGGATCGAGGATACTTCCTCCTCCCTAAATATAAATTTTATATCATCCATATTATACAGTTTGCTAAAATGTCCTTCTTGAATTTTTATAAATTTCATTATTTTCACCCATCCCAAAGTTATTAGCTCATAATCTATTATATCGATTAATTTTTTAGTTTATTGAATAAGTTGAATGTTGCTATATCATTTTTTATCTTCAAGAATATTTACTAAATCAGATAATTCGACCATTCCATCTCTGTTGGTATCATCAAAGCGAACCTTTGCTCGAATAGGATTGTCTAATTTATCAGTTTCAAATGTAATCAAGGTACATTTTCTACCTCTATGTTTTAACTTCTTTTGATTTTCAGGTTCTATAATGTAATGACCGCCAATTGTTAGGTCAACAGAACTGACCATGACCCCGTTCCTAATCTTATCAAATATATACCCTGAAGTTTTGTCACTATCTCTTAGATTGTTGTAATCACTAAGTCCTCCATTGTATCTTTGGATAGATTCCATTATATAATTCCTCATTTCTTTATGAGCTTGATATATTAAACTATCGAGCGAATTGTCTTAATTCATGGCTGCTATATACATCTTTGATTTCTTTCCAGAAAGAAGACTCTAAGCGCTCATTTACTTCAAACAAACAATATACAATTTCATCATCGATATTATAAGTCACTTCTTTAACCTCAGGAGCCAGCTCACCATTTTTTGTTTCCCATAACCAAGTACTAGAACCTTGTCTAAATTTCATTCCAACACTAGGTACAAATTGAATATCAATCTCTCTTACGTAGCCTGTAAGAATTTCTTGATGCTTATCAATGACCTTTACAACCAAGCAGACTAACATTATTATCCCCCTTCAAATAAGATTTATCATATCCTATTCAATCAGTTTCTTGTAGATAAAGTTTCCAATTCGTCAGATTATGGATCAGTTCATCCTTTGTAATTTCACCTTCTGCATAATCCATAAACCAATCACCCAGAAAATCTCTACAAAATGTATCTTCATGAGAGTATCCCTCTGGATCACCATGCAATTTTAACATCTGCACAGTATTATCTTCTGGAACATTAAGTTCATGAAGAATCAGATTTTCAATTTTTGAAGCAATAGGATTTAAAAATTCTATATCTGTAGTTTCGAAAACATCGCTAATTTTCTTATCCTTTTCATGAATTTCCTGTAAGATATCAATTAAGGAAGACAAGATATTCTCATTCATATTATCTAAACTCCATTCTATAATTTATGAATCGAACTCCTCGGTTGTATGAACAATAGATACTTCATGTCCGTTCTCAAGGCAAGTAAAAACAAATTCGGTCATTTCTTGTTTCTTATCTTCAGAAAATCTAAATTCAGGATCAACATTTACATCTCCAAGATTTGAAACCCTAATAACTACTTTATAGTACCATTCTTGCTCATTCATTCTTACTCATCCCTTTCTATAGCATTCGCTTTCTCTTATCTCAGATAATACTCCTGAGCCATAGACGTTTAACACATATGCGCCTAAAGGGTGTTTATTCGTATTAATTGACAAAATAAATTATAGTCACTTCATCCTTAACTATAATACAACAGATAGGGACAATTTCCCATACGTTTTGGATAATAGTAACAAGAAGTACTTAGTGATAGAAAAAAGACACTACTACTTCTAATGGTATTCTACTTAGAATAATTAAAGTCATATAGAATAATACGAAAGCATTTACTATGATAAGATATATTATATCAAGCTTTGAAAAGGGTGAACTAAATGACAATTAAGTGGCTGCCATCATTTGAAAAAGAGGTATTTAAGATTTTAACTAGTGAATACAAATATACTGATTCGGAAGCTATTGAATCTTTGGAATGTTATAATTCAGTTTTCTCCTTGATAGATAAGTATACCGAACCTTTTCATGTTGCATGGCGAATCAATTCAGATAGAGTAACAGGAACACCGCCGTTCCATTATATAGAGACATTATCAATTATCCACGATGCTAGCCATATGCTTGCCCAAGATATGAAAATTCCTGAACCTGAAAATGTAAATAAGGAGTATGAATTTTGCATTAAATGTAATTATCCAAAATACAAAAATGAACAGTGTAAATTTTGCAAGTAATAAATAGCAACAAAAAAACGCCTATTACTAGGCGCTTAGTTACATATCAAGGGGGGCTAAGTTTAACCCTCCTTGAATATATATGACATTCCCTCTTCTTTCAGTTTTCTCTTTACACGTCGAATAACTGTTAGCTGCTTCCTAATCTCTATCCGTTTCTCCAGCCCTACAGCCTTCCCTGCCGCTTCTTTCACTAACCGTCTATACATTGAATCCAACCATCCAAATTCGTGTTACATAGCCTTTCTGTCGGCCTGAGCCAAAAATCGAAGACTTATCCAGTTACCAGCTATTGTTTTGAGATACAGTTTACCATTGATTAACCGTCCGTTTTTGTACATGGTTATCGCTCCTTAAATGTATTGTCACTTTGACGCTATTTCGCTTATTCTAATCAATGATTCAAACACCGATCATCCTCTCCCCTTCCATTCCCCCTACTCAACGTCCAAACATTTTATTTCCTATAGATTAATCAGTAATCAGACGTATTATAGTGGTTCTTGGCTTCCTCTATGGAAGTCTCGTCGAATACACGGTACATAGCACCTATGGCGCTCTTAATCTCTTTCTCATAAAAATTTAAACGTTCGAGTGCCATGATCGCATAGCCCATTGCAGTATTATTGCTCCACTCATGAAATCCAAAAATAGATGATTGCTCATATCCAGCCTTGTATGCTTCGATGAGACGCTTCTCAATATCATCTAGCATAGCAATTTGACCAGCATTTACACCGTGGGGAAAGTAAAGACGTTCAATCTCCATACGCTGAGACATTGGAAATGGACGTTCGGGATTGTTGTTGTTCATGTTATCGCTCCTTTCTATGTTCACCTTGCGTTTATATTTGCGGTTATCTAAATCATAGTTACAGTAGGTGTGGCTCGTTACGATACAGTGTTAATTATGATGATAAAATGACTCTTTTACATTTTGATTTTGAGTATCGTTCATAGGATAAAAGCCCTGAAAAGGTTATTGAAGTCTACTGGATGTTATTATTACGTTGTTATATGATAAAACATGACAACTACAGCCTATAATGAATATTTAGCTTTCTCTGCCCTGCTATGGATTAAACGAACAAAGCAACTTCTCCAGACGTTGAATATTTACCTCGTTCAGCGTAAACATCATAGATGCGTTCAGGATCATCTGAATTCAGTCGATTTACTTTCCAAGCTGGCATATGTTCTTGAAAAAGCTTTTCCAATGCTGATTGTTTACCACGATAGTAGTCGTAAACGAATGTTGCCTTGTCAGTGTAACCATGAGCGTCGATGTGTTCTTTTCTCATTTTAGTGAGTAATGACAATGGATGATTAGCAAAAGTTGAGCGTTGAAGAAATTCGTTTAAACGCTCGACGGTGTTTAACATAAATTTCATACTAGTAATAAGGTTAGTTGCCTTTGGTGAGATATCAAGGAAATAGCAGAGTTTTTCAATTGTCAAGTCGGTGTGGTACGGAATTTCCGTAGTGGTCAAATTGACTACCTCTTGGTTGTTCAGTGCGATTGTCATATATGTATCTTCTCCTTTTAGGAAATAGTTGTGACACGTGACACATTAGAAGCCTGAAACAATCCCTCTCGCTTCATCCTCAGCACGTTCGATAGCCTGAATAAACGGTAACAAAGGTTCCTCACGTTTGTACTCTATAGCCTTCTCAGCAGTACCGTTAGCGTTAGCCCATTCCCAATACGTGATGATATCAAAAGACTGCAAGAAATACATGCTCAGAGCTTCCACGGGATTCACAGCGTACAATTGCATAAACTGTTCATCTGTAAGTTGATCATGCTGAAGGTATTCGTCTTTCATTTGATGGAGTAAAAGAAATCTACTTTCACGATTCACATTGACAATGCGACTTACATACTCATTGCGGCGTTCAACTGTGTTCAATATGATTTGCATGTCATTTCGAATGCCAGTTGCTTCAGGAGAAATATTGAGCATGTTGATTAGCTCATTAATCGACAAGTTAGGATTGTACGGTGCTGGCTCGATAATACGAGTCCAATTATCGTCATTGCCATGCTCAAATACTTGGATAGCGTCTGATACATTCAGACCAATTGTCTGCCATTTGCGATTTAGAGCATCGGTTATGTGGTAATAGTGCAATTCTTTTTCGGTGTCTTCTTCTGATTCCCAAACTGGCTTCATTCGTATAATGTCGATGATAACTTGCTTGTTAGCTTTTTTGGTCACTGGGTATCTTCCTCCTTGAGAAATTGGTAGAATGGTGATGAAAGTGCCAAAGAAAGTACTGTGATATCCTTCTTGAGTGAAAAACCTTCTTTGATTATGCCCTTGTGGTCATAATATAAATATATCCTTAAGGTCATATTTTGTCAATGTTATGGAGGACATTTAATGCTTAAAATTAGGATCAAGCTAAAAGAAGTTTTGAAAGAAAAAGGTGTAACCCAAAAACAACTTGAAAAATTATCAGGCGTTTCCCAAGCAAGAATATCAAAACTTAGTAGTAACGACCGTCAAGAAGTTAATTTGGTGATGCTTGAGAAAATAGCCCATGCACTAGATATAAACGACTTATCTGTTTTAATGCAATTTGAAGAAAGAGAAGAATAGCAGACACGACAAAGAGCCTAGAAATTTATCTAGGCTTGTTTGTTGCGCCCTGATTGAACGCAATTTTACGGTGAATGAATCAAGTTTTCGAAGAGAATAAAGTCCTAGAATGCTGCTGTTTTATTAAACTAACGTTTCCCGTTAGTGCGATGATCGCCCAAATATATGCATTATTTTTAATTCTTAAATATTTCCGTTGCATCAGGAGGTAAACATCTGAGATGTATAAGATATGCGGTCATGTTTATGTCGTCATCGAGTGGATAAACAAATGAAAAATGTACAGCAACATATTTAGCTAAAGTGCGAAACAAATCACAAGTCACAAATACTGAATTCCAGAAGTTTTCATAATGTCCATCGGAATAAGTTGCTTTGTACAGATCCCAATAGGAATGTGGCAAATATTTTTTGAAATACTTCCCCATTTTCCCACTTGATACTTGAAAATCATATTTAATACCAATCCACCAAAAAACCATCTGGTCTAGTGAAGCCCTAGTCGTTTCTTCGAACATACGCTTCGCATAAGGCATTTCGTCCCGCTTTATTCCTTTTGCAACATTCTGCAAACACCACCAAAAATTATTGGTACAACTGACATACTGCCCTACCGTTGGTTGCTTTATATGGTAGTCAATATCTGTCGGAGTAGGGATGGGTGGGAGACAGTTGTCCTTATCCAATAGAGGTAGCGTAAGTTTATCAGTACCATAATCATCAATCATTGATTCTTTAGTTTTAATATGAAGGTCAATACGATTTCCATCTTTAAAGAGCATCAAATATCCGTATGATCTTCCAAAGTCCATATCTATACCAATACCGTGGTCTAATTTGTCGGGTTCTTGAATCATTATAAACTCGCCAAATACATATATCCATTTGTCTTCTTTTATAAATGGTGTCGTTTCAGTAACCACGTAAACAATATCATAATCCTGATAGATATCTTTTGGTGCGTTAGAGTTGGTTCTTGAACCGTTCATATAGACTGCACGAATTCGTTCATCATTTCGGGCTACATCTTTTATTAACTCCATCATTTCTTTCTCGGTTCTCATTCCAGTGCACCCCCCAAATGTTTTCATTTGATATTAGCATAAGTTCATATTTGTCGTTGAGAAAGTATTTTTTAAACAAAACTGTCCGTTAGCTTAATACCAGCGACCAGTCTACAACTTTATTTTCTCGGTCTATAACTTTATTGTCACCAGACATTAAGTTGTAACGAAATCGTTACATTGGACAATTCTTTACAGCTAGAGACAAAATAGGACAGCGCAAATGACATTACAAAATGATATTTCCTTAGGGTGACACTTGATGACACCCATTTCGTTATGTAAACAATACTATCAGCTATGACCCCGTGGAAAGCTTCCCACATCCTTTACAACTATATAGGACAGTCCAATTTTGGATTCTCCTCATTTGAGTTAGCAGCCTAATACTGAAATTGTTTAAGTATTAGTAATGGCTACAGTTAGGGCACCAATAAGGTTCCCCGAAATTTCCGTAGAAGCTTCCCAATGACGCATTTGAATAAAAAATCCAGTCACCGTCAATATGGGGGTAACTGGATGGTAAAATTGGTGTTTTATATGGTCTTGAGCGTAGATTCGATATACATTACTTGTATGATTTTTATATGTATATTCTAAAACATTTATTTTTTTTGGATTGATTAGGATTTTATTACTGTTACTTTATTCTTTTATATAGAAAAAAGGCAAAAGAAACCCTTATTTTTAAGAGTTTCTTTCTTTAGCTTAAAATTTATTTTGATAATTCTCCCACTTTGACATTCTCATGGCTACATTCACTTACTGGGCGAATTGCATGTCCCTTATCGTCTGTACACCAAGATTGTGATTGAAATGCTAAAAACATACCAACCCACCGATTTTCTGATTCAAAATGAATAAGAACGCCCCCATCTTGCCAAATTCCATCATCTCTTTTGAAGCTGGGATGATTACCTTGATTCATATGAATATCATGAATGCCTCTACCGGGAGAGAATCCAAAGTATTTGTCTCTCTCGTTTTCATGTTTAAATTTTTCGCCATACGCATACAAAGTGGCATTCTTTTCAAGAGCTTCATTAATATATTGATTTACTTTTTCATTTAGATCATTATTTGGGCCACTGATATCAGCAGGAAGTGCAATCATTTTTGAAGGATCAAATAACCCTCCTCGAATATAATCCAGTGCAATTTCGTGATTATGTTGATTAATTTCAGTGAAACCTTCTTTAAGCTTTGGTAAGATTGTAATTTGATCTGAATTAAAATCTTCACTAACAGAGTAAAGAATTTCCGAAGGTTCCATTTTAGACATAATATTAATTGCAATTCGGTAGTCCTTATTATCCCCCTTAATGTGAACTTCATAGTGTGGAGTACGATCATGCCCATTATTTGGTCTTGTCTCGACAACTTTTCCCTTTAAAACTCCATACGGACGTAATGGCAATATTAACAACTCCCTAAATGTGTATTTTAAACATTCTTATTATCTATAGAATGCAATTTTTTATTCTAGATAAAGTTGGAAACTTATTAATACTTTCTAGATTACGAACAACAAACAGCCAACATACTATTGAGACGCTCCCATGTTGTTCTAATGCTGTTGTCCACATTATAATATGGAAGTCTCAAATTCCCCGTAACGCTCACCTTTGAGCTTATCTCACTTACTATTCTCTCCTGCTGATATTCATAATCTTTTGAGATCAATTCATAATTCATAGTTGCAGTTTTTTTTCTTTAGAATAAACTTTCCAAAACCACTGTTCCAAAGAATGCTATATCGTACGATCATTTTGTCCATATACAAATATCTTCTTTTTAATAGATTATTTTATGGCTCAACTCAAACAACCATTTTAGCAGACCTCACAGGAGTAAAATGCACAGTCACATGCTTGTTCCCCTTCAAAAGGTCACAAATGCGGTCACAAAATTCCGTCATTTATAAGATTTTAATAGAATAAATCAGTACAGATCAGTAAATTAAAAATTGCTATGAAAGCTTGTCCCGTTTGACTTTATGGCTTAAACAGCGAAAAATTTTACTACCCCAAATTCGATACATCTTAGACGCACCACACATGATGTAACCACGGGAGTTGGAGATCGTTAACAGCGTTGTTTTAGGCAGTTTGACCTCAAATCCGATAAATGTATGCTCACCCACTTGTACGGGTTCCATGTGTATCATGGTTATTACATGCACCTCCTCTTTGTTCATCCGGGATATCTTATGCAACATTTACGGGTGGGTGTGGACGTCCGTGGATACCTATAAAATATTAGAGGCTTATTTATGTACAGCACACATATGACGAATTGTAATACAACTTAACTATCTTCATCCTTAAAAATAGCTTCAAACTCTTCATCTGTATAATCTCTATTGCTAGGCACATGATAACGCTGAGGAAGTCCATTATGATCTAATACATGATCAACAATCCTATCTCTATCCGAAACAACAAAAGTAATTTCATCATCACCTTCATAACTCTTTGGTGTGATATTAGCCAAAACTAACCAAGCAGCACCCTCAACTCTGTAGAATTCCGGGTAAAATTTTACGGACTTCTCAGTGTCATCATGAATTACACCGTATAGCTTATATTTCTCTTGATAATCCTGAGCAATTTTTCTAGCTTGCTTAGCTGTTAAATTAGTATTTACTCTTTCGTCCACTATTCTTCATATCCTTTCCAACTAGGCAGAGGCCACTGCCCGTTTCTCAATTTATAAATATATCTCTGTGCTTCGTATATTTCGGAGGAATTAAATTTGTCTTTACTTTTCATAATTTCATTATAAACATACTCTTCTTTTTCTATAGTCGATAACTTCATATATTTTTCTTTTCCTAGTTCTCCAAAGTGTTTTGCATGGTAAGATTCGTGAATCGCACTTAAATAGGAAGCATCAGGCCGTAACACAATCTGTCCTGTACTAGGATTAAAGCCACCTACAGCCTTTTCAGGAAGTATAGCCCCCTTTTTATCAATCAAAACCTTTACATCAATATCATTCCACGCCTGTTGAATAACCAAAATAAGTAACTCAA
>NZ_ASSB01000391.1:0-39149 GCF_000520755.1 Paenibacillus sp. 1-18 | reverse complement strand
CACCGCCATCAGCAGGAGTGACGCCATCGGTAGGGGCAACTCTGTCAGCAGGAGTCGCACCAACAGCAGGAGGAAATAATTCATATAAGACGAAGCCAATAGAACTATTAAATTATGCGAAGAATAATATTAAAATAGATTCATATGTATTTAAAACATATCTTGATTTTGTTGTCCAAAGTAAATTTAGTTCTATCCATCCATATAAAATAGTAGTACCATTCTTGTATAGGGTGTTACTTGAAAGTGCAATTCAACATTGGATTGATTGGTTTCGAAAACCAGAGAATCAAAGTAAATTCAGGAGTGGTTCGGATGGCTTAATTGGTGGAGTGAATGTATCCAATTTACTGAATACGCCAAGAGAAACATCTGTAGTTAACGAGAAAAAGTTGAACGAGATAAAAGAAATACTAAAGGTGATTAAAGATAATCATGCGTGTAGTTTTATCAGGGAGTGTTTTAGAGGCATACCATCAAGTAGACCAACATCATTTATAAACGACATAAATAGTGTTGTACATGGTTCGATTGTCGAAATTGATATTGAGAAACTTAAAACATATGATGATTATGTGCTAATGTATTTAAAAGCTATGTCATATTCTATGAATTTATAGGTTTATATTTTAAGTTGCTCAGGTGACATCAAAACTGTGACTACACCCGTAGACACCTATGTGGCGTTGCCTTCGGACAGGGGTTCGACTCCCCTCGCCTCCATTGATCAAATCCACAACTTGTAGCTTAATGATGACTTCTACGTGTTCCTTGTAGACGATCACTTTTTCTACATAGCTGCCGATGAACTTCTTGATCTCAGGAAGGTTCCGGCTGGTGATGTGGTCCTGAAAGCCAGAAAGCAGTTGTCGCAGAGTATCCTCTGTGATGGCTGCTTTTTCTTTTACCTTTGAAAGCCACTAAAGAGTGCATCTTCTTTTTTTGAATAAGTATTGACACGGATAGGAAAGTATTATATCTTTATATCAAGATAAATAAATTAAAGATAAAAACAGTCAGCAAATTTTGAATATGGAGGTATACACATGCTTACAATTTTAAAAAGAATTAATCAGCTTGCCAAAAAAGCAAAAGAAGTCGGATTAACTGAAATTGAAAAAACGGAACAAATCGATCTTCGCAAAGAATACCTTCAAATCTTTCGGGGTTCTGTAAAAAGCATCCTCTTGAATGCTACTATCTATGATCCGAATGGAGATGATGTTACTCCTGAAAAACTAAAAAAAGAACAGGCCCAAATCGTTAAACAATGAATTTAATTTTATCTAATATCTTTAATTAAATAATCTTTAAACAAATATAATATGGAGAGTGATTTTATGTTGGCGAGTGGATTGTTACTGGTACGTTTGGTGGTTGGATTGTTATTGGTAGGGCATGGAGCTCAGAAACTTTTTGGCTGGTTTGGTGGCTATGGTCTAAAAGGTACCGGTGGTTGGATGGAATCGGTTGGAATTAAGCCGGGAGTATTCATGGCAGTGTCCGCTGGGTTGATGGAATTGTTGGGAGGAACTCTATTTACTTTAGGACTGCTCACTCCATTGGCTGCATTGTTGATTACGGTGACTATGCTCGGAGCGATTTTCAAAGTACATGGTCAAAATGGGATCTGGGCCACAGCTGACGGCTATGAATATCCTCTAGTTCTTATTGCCGTTGTAATCGGTATTGCGTTGACAGGGGCAGGTTCATATTCCATCGATGCAATACTTAAATAAAACATGATAGTTAGGCCATTAAAAATCATCAACGACAAAAAATAAAGGTTCCTACGATTAAAGGAGGGTTTCATATGTCACTTCAAACTACAGGTATCCATCATATTACAGCTTTTGCCGGTAATCCGCAGGAAGCCCTGGAACCATCATTACTTTCTTTCCTGCACCAGGAACTCCCAAAGGGCGAATCGGAGGTGGCCAGGTGGGCATTACCTCATATGTAGTACCGCCAGGTTCACTTGATTTTTGGCAGCATCGTTTGCAAAGCTTTGATATTCAAGTTACGAAAACGAGCCGCTTTTCTGAACAATATCTCCAATTCGAGGATAATGAGGGCTTACGTCTTGAGCTTGTCGAACGTGAAGCGGGAGCGAACAGTACTTGGTCTTACGGTGGCATTTCGGCTGATAAAGCAATTAAGGGGTTTGGAGGTGCTGTGCTATTTAGTGTCAATCCTCAGAAAACGATGGATGTAATGGAAAGCATACTCGGATTTACAAAAATCGATGAAGACGCCGAATATGTCCGTTATCAGTCCGAAGGAGAAATCGGCAACATCGTGGATGTTCCAATCGCCAAAATGGGTTTAGGCTTTGGTGGAGCAGGCACGGTACATCACATTGCATGGCGTGCAAAAGATTTCGAGCAACATGAAGACTGGAGAAGCACTGTCCAGAATTATGGCTATCACGCGACTCCAATCATAGACCGCCAATATTTTAATGCTATATATTTCAGAGAAGCGGGCGGCATACTATTTGAAATTGCTACAGATCCACCGGAATTTGCTAAAGATGAACCTGCTGAATCTTTGGGGCAGAAATTAATGCTCCCAGAGTGGTTTGAACCGCAGCGGGCTCAAATTGAGGCGAACCTGCTTCCTATTGAAGTAAGAACATTAACGGGAAAATGAAGAGCACCCTTATGGGTGTTTTTTCGTTTGGGCATATTGCTTGATAGCCTTAATTTTCTCATCAGTAAAGACCCCTGAATCCAGCAAGTCCAGAATGGAGAGCACACTGCCGCGGGAACCCCAACTGCCTTCTTCAATGACCTGGAAAGATACCCACCAAGTCGGGGATGGTTCCGGTACTCTCAGTACTTTAGTCAAACTGCCAAGAATATTCTCAAGCACTTGTTTGCGGGCATCGTTAGGCCAGTCACCATCCATCACCAGAACATTGACAGTAACCACATCACGTTCAGGCTGATCTGACAGCAATTGCCCGCCAATTGCCATGTAATCTGTTGGACGCTCGGTGAAATGGACCTGGAACCTTCTCTTGCGGGCGGACAATATTGACCTACTTCTGGAACGAGAACTGCATCCGTCAAACCCTCTGCCAAGAGTCGACGCTGTTCAAGCGTAATACGGCCTGTTGGATAATTTACATTGATCATGGTCATGGTCTGAGATCTCCTTATTGAGGTTTAACCAAGCAATGTCTTGGAATTCTTTATGATATATGTACCCAAGGCTTCATCTCGGCAAGCTCATTGATATTTTGTTGATATCGTTAAAATAAAACGGCGTAGAACCCTTGTCAACATTAATTATTATAATAATATATATTTTTATAATATATAGCTTGGGTGTGAAGCTGGTTCAAATGGGCTATAATTATGTCTAGTCTAATGAAAGCATGACATACTACGGAGATTTGCTAGAGGTACTAGGAGGCATAATATATACATGGCGAGACAGTCAGGGAAAACCAATACAATGTTTGCGGTATTAGGCATTCTGAGTCTGGGTCCTCATACCGGTTATGATATAAAGCAACATATGGAGCAAAGTACTAGCTACTTTTGGAATGAGAACTATGGCCAGATCTATCCCAGCCTGGCAGAACTACTGGATCGAAAAGACATTGCACTCGAGGTCATTCGCCAGCAAGGAAAGCCTGACAAGAAACTCTACAGCATTACCGATCAGGGAAGGCAGACGCTGTCAGACTGGCTTTCCCAGCCCATGGAGCATGTGGTGATGCTTAAAAAAAATGAGCTGCTGTTGAGGGTGTTTTTTGGCGGCAATTCTTCGCCTGAAACAATTATAAGGCACATACAGGAGCATAAAGAAAAGCTAATGGAAAGCTTGCATATATTTGAAGAGCTTGAACGTTGGCTTATCAACGTAGAGCATAAAGACCATAATCATAAGTATTGGATGATCACAATGAGTTATGGTAAAAGTCAGTTCAGCAGTTTAATTAGCTGGTGCGATGAAAGCATTAAAGTGTTGAGTTCTTAGGGCCTCGCCTCCTCCTCCATAAAGCTGCTTGCCAAGTTTGGCTCGCATCCTTATGGAGGAGTCTTTCTATTATTCCACCAGCTTTTCAGACTTCAGCAGCATTTCTCGCAGCACGTGAGCGACTCGGCTTTTTCGGTTCGCTGCTTTCCTTTTGATTAGGTTCAATGATTCTTGGTATGCTGGATTATTTTTTTGATAAAAGAACTGCTTGGCTGCCAAACGCAGTGTCCTTCTTAACAGCAGGGCTGATGAGCGTGTCAGCTTGGAACGGAATCCCCTGTGTAATACTCGCAGTGTACTTTTGTAGATTTCCAAATCCACGGATGGTGGTACAAGTGCGAGCAGATTTAAGGAGGAATCATTGAATCCGTAGGTTTCAAACATGATTTTCAGATTTTCCGTATTTAAGATGTTCCCTCTAAGGTAGGTTGGGTGTTCTTGGTGATATCCGACAACCTCTTTGATGGAATAGAAAGGAACCCTTAGTCGATGCAGCCGGTAGCCAAGGTCCCAGTCTTCGAGTCCATAGAGTACAAATCGTTCATTAAAGCCACCAATACGGATCAATTGGCTGCGCCTGATGGATACACAACGTGTAATCAGGAGCAGCCAGGGAGCTACATCTGTAGTGGCGAATTGCTTTTTAATATTGAGGGGAACTCTTGTGGGGCTAACTACTTTAGACAAAACACCCGTTTGATGAAGGATATCTTCCGGGGTTATGACCGGAATGATTTCATTCGCTGCTTCAAAGTCGGGATTCCATAGGCCTGATTGTGTAAGTATGCTCCGACAATGCTCTTTTTCTTCCGGAGAAAAGTCAGGGTGATAATGGGTAAAAGCATCGTCCCACGAGTGAGGAATGCCTGAAAGCACGGATTTGGGATATTTGCGGTGATAACGGCTCACGATTCTAATGAAATCAGGTAACACCAAAAAGTCAGCGTCGCAGAAAATGATGTATAGCCCTTTTGCACGGCGCAGTCCCAAATTTCGAACGGCAGATCGACCGCGTTGTTCCGGATGGGACACATAGATAAGAGGATAGGATGCTTTGAAGCCTTCGACCATTTCTTTCGTTCCGTCTGTAGAACCGTCATCAGCTACAATGACTTCAAATAGTTGCTTCGGATAGGTTTGTGTTTCAAATGAAGCGAGTGTTAGCAGCAACTGCTGGACTCGATTATAGGTTGGAATGATGACGCTGTAGCGGATAGCCAATGTGATCTCCCCCCCACCATTTATTTTAAGAAACGCTCGAACAGGATAAATAATAACAATGTATTCAATGAGTCTAGGGTGGTCTGGTCAAACACCCTCTCCAGTTTCGAAACAGGCTTGGTCTTATTGTGGATGTTAAGACTACATGATTTGTTCATGCGATGCAAAGTGCCTGACCCCGTGTCTGAACATATGATTCGACGGGGCTCAGGCACTTTTTTTTGATTTATCGCGTAGTGAGGACGGATGGCTAAATGGAATTAGCTATTGGAATCTAGCCATAATGATCACTTTGTACCAGATATGATGTATTATATGGTAGGATATAGTCTTTTCGAAGGGGGTTATCATGGGGATTTTGTCGAGGTTTACGGATATTATGAAGGTGAATGTTAACGCCATATTGGATAAGGTGGAAGATCCGGAGAAAACCATTGACGATTATATGCGGAGCTTGAACAGTGATCTGGGTAAGGTGAAAGCGGAAACCGCTTCAGTATTGGCTGATAAGAGAAGGGCAAAAAGAGTACTGGATGAATGCAGAGCCGAGATCAAAAAGCTCCAGCATTATGCCAGTAAGTCCGTGGAAGCTGGAAACGAAGAGGAAGCTCGAAAGTTTCTGGAGAGAAAAGGTTCGCAGGCTGAGAAGCTGGAACAATTACAAATCTCCTATGACTTAGCTTCGGCAAACGCCGTAAGTATGAAACAAATTCACGATAAGCTGGCGTCCGATATGGAGCAACTGGAAGCGCGGCGAGCCGCACTTAAAGGGAAGATGGCGGTTGCCAAAGCGCAGCAAACCTTGAATTCTATGGGCAACAGGGACTCCGTTTTCGAAGCTTTGGAAGATAAGGTAAACAGGGCATATGATGAAGCGATGGCGATAGCCGAGCTCCGGGTAGTAGGAACAAAGGCCAACCTGGATGATTTATTCGCACAATATGAGAAGAGTACGAATGCAGAAGATGAACTGGCTGCAATCAAAGAGCAAATAAACAATAAGGAATCATAACAGTTTCTACATGATAGAGGTGAGCAGATGCCGGTTATCGAGTACAAATGCCCTAACTGCGGTAGTGGCATGGTCTTTGACGGTGAGACAGGGATGTTATCCTGTCATAGTTGCGGAAGAGAGGACAATATCGAATCCATTCCTGATCCTCTGACGACAAATCGTATTTTTTCAGAAAATAAGGTTCAGGAGTATCATTGCAATAACTGTGGGGCAGTCATTATGACTGAAATGGAGACGAGTGCAACGGTGTGCAGCTTTTGCGGTTCAGCCGTGGTTCTCGGTGATCGACTGACCGGGAAACTGGCTCCGGCGTTAGTCATTCCTTTTTCGATCAGCAAGGAAGAAGCCATACAAGCATTCAAAAAATGGTGCAAGAATGGTCGTCTAACACCGAACCGGTTCATGACAGCAGATCGGATTAAGGGCATCACCGGGATGTATGTGCCGTTCTGGTTATATGATTTACATAACAAAATCGAGGCTTATGGTGAGGGTACCAAAGTACGAACCTATACGAGTGGGGATTACGAATATACGGAAACGCAGCATTTTGATGTATATCGGAAAATCCGTCTGAATTATGTGAAGGTTCCGATTGATGCTGCGGAGAAAATGAATGACGAGCTGATGGATAAATTGGAGCCGTTTCCTTATGATCAGCTGAAACCTTTTAAAACGCCATATCTGGCGGGCTATATTGCGGAGAAGTACAGCTACAACGAAGAAGAGCTTTTCCCGCGAGTTAAAGAAAAAGTGAAGGAATATATTGATTCCTATATTCATTCTACGGTATCAGAGTATACGGCCGTGAACTACACAGAAAAGCAAATTGATACTACATTAAAACAAGCGGATTATGTCCTGCTTCCGGTATGGGTCATACACTATGATTACAATCAATTGGAGCATACGTTTGCGATGAACGGCCAGACGGGGAAAGTAGTCGGTAAGCCGCCGATTAGCAAGTTCAAGGTGACGGCCTGGTTTGCAGGTATTTTCGGTATTTCTCTCTTTTCATTGAGGCTAATCACTTGGTTGTTGATGGGAGGAGACTTTCAGTGAAAAGATACAGAGCGATTATGGCCGTTTTGTTGTTCTTTGCTGTTCTTCTAGCTGTTCCGCTGGAAATGAAGGGCGAAGCAGCTACGACAAAAATGAAGCCCCTGATTTATGATGAAGCAGGACTGCTTAATCAGGAAGAATATGATGTGTTGAACTCTATGGCTAATCAATACGGAGCCGAAAGAGAAACAGATATTATTATTGTTACTACCATGAATCCCGACAATAGGGATGTTATGAAAATGACGCAGGATTTTTATGACGATCATGGGCCGGGGTATGACAGGTCTCATGGGAATGCGGTCATTTTGACGATGGACATGAGAAATAGAGAGGTATATCTGGCCGGATTTTATAAGGCTGAGCGGTATCTGGATGACGACAGACTGGATAAAATACGTCATGAGATTAGCCCGGATCTGACGAACGGCAACTATGGATTGGCATTTCAAAAGTATATTTTGAGTGCGCATAGATATTTGGCCATCCGCCCAGGGGTGAATCCGGACAGTATATTTTTTAAGGGCTGGCTTCATTTGGCGGTTGCACTGGGATTGGCGTCTATTATCGTGGGCAAGATGGTTTCCAACTCCGGCGGTCGAGTAACGGTAAATCGGCAGACGTACGAGGATGGAAGCACTTCAGGGGTTCTAGAGCATCGGGACGAGTACCTTCACACAACGACAACGAAACGGAAGATTGAAAAGAGCAGTAGCAGCAGCAGCTCGGGCGGAGGCGGAACCACCAGCGGCGGTCATTCGCATAGCGGCAGCAGAGGATCATTTTAACTGAAGGGATGGACGCGGAATGGGATTCTTTAGAAATCAATTTGCGAATGTGGTAGAGTGGGAAGAATTTAGGGATGACATGATTTTTTGGAAGTGGAGCAACCGCGAGATTAAAAAAGGCAGCAAGCTAGTTATTCGCTCCGGTCAAGATGCGATTTTTGTAAATAACGGTAAGGTCGAAGGGATTTTTGAGAATGAAGGGTCGTATAGCATTGATTCTGACATTATCCCATTCCTGTCTACGTTAAAAGGGTTCAAGTTTGGCTTTAACAGCGGCATGAGGGTGGAGGTTCTATTCGTCAATACGAAGGAGTTTACCGTCAAATGGGGGACGCAGAATCCAGTGTTGATCCCGACTCCCCAGCTTCCGGGCGGTATGCCTATTCGTGCCAACGGCACGTTTAATTTTAAAGTGAATGATTATGTTACGCTCATTGATAAGATCGCGGGGGTGAAGGACAGCTATCTGGTTGAGGATGTTAAAATCCGCATTACTTCTGTGTTGGATCAGCTGTTAATGAAGTGGATCAGCAGAGAAGGGAAGGACATGTTTAATCTGCAGGCGAACGCTTCCGATATATCAAAAGGTATTCAAGAAGACCTGGACATGCAAGTGATGGACAACGGCATGACGATTACCGGCTTCCATGTGATGAGCTTCAACTATCCTCAAGAAATCCAGGATATGATTACGAAGACAGCTTCTCATGAAATGATCGGTAATCTGCAAAAGTATCAACAGGTGACGATGACGGATGGGATTGCATCGGGCAACGTAAAAGGCGGCGGAGCTGCTTCGGATATGGCGAGTATGATGATGGGGATGAATATGGCGAATGAAATGATGAAAAATTTGAACCCAAGCCAGCAGCCCCCGGCTGAGACTCCGTCTGCCCCCGATGCCTCCACTCCTGCTGGAGAGCATAAAAAACCCAATTTTTGTCCAAATTGCGGTACAAAAAACGAAGGAGCTAACTTCTGCCCAAACTGTGGTCAGAAATTAAGCGTGTAGCTATAGCTACTGTCAAATTCCTTTCTTTGGAGAAAGGGCCGGCTAGCAGTGTGTCTAAAAGTCAAAAAGCAGTTGTTGCAGAGTATGCTCTGTGATGACTGCTTTTTTTATTGTGGTTCCTTCAAGAGTTTTCTTCCTAAGGCTGATTTATAGGATTGAAAAATATGCGCAGGATAGGGTACTATAGTTATATAGTATGTATTTATATTAATTAATTAGTTATTTTATTAATAAACTATATGTATAGGAGTACGAAGATGACCAAATTCCAAGATCAAATCATTGCACGGTATAAGTTTGATGATGCAAGGGACGTCGGCAGGCAACCTGAGAGCGGCCAGCTATGAAGAGCTTGCCGACAACACGGACTACACCATCACGGTGAACTACGGCGGTGAAACGGGCAATAACCTGATTTGCTCATACACCGACGGCAAGACAAGCAGCAAACAGCTGGAAGCTTACAACAGTGATGTGTTCAACTCGGTGACCAAGGATGCTGAGTATGTATATGTGAAGCTTGTGAATGCCGACAACGTGGATAAGGCAACACAGTTGAACCTTCGGGAATTAAGTGTGGAGTCGACCGCCAAGCTGATTACATTAACCGGCGATTCCTCTCTTGTTCATGTGCCGAACGTGAATAAAAAGAATGATGAGAAGGTTGTGCCTACTGAGCAGCAGGTTTCGCTCAGTAATAACGCGATCCTTCTGCAATTACCCGCTAATTCGGTGAATGTGCTGGTGTTGGATCTTAAAGCGTAGAGTACGAGATGGTTTAGGGTAATGGTGGTAAAACCTTTTCTGCTTAAAAACAAAAAGGGGTGTCCCAATAGCCATTTTATGGCTATTGGGACACCCCTTTTTTTATGGATGGAGCTGGGATATTGAACCTAGCTCTCTGGACGGGTGTTATCGCGTGCCTCTGTTTACCAATTCACGTGGGTTGATGCCATCGTCTATGGTTAGCGGGATGCGTGCACCCTTGGCGATTTGCTCCCAAGGCACCATTTTAAAATTCTGATTCAGCTTTTTGCCGTTTTGCAGATTTTCATCATCTTGTGCAACGAAGATACCGTGTGGGAAATTCTTGCCCAGTCCATAGCCAAGAACATCAATACCGTCTGTAACAGAGGTGCCGTCGACTATAGGGCTGGCGCTGATCGTAAAGTTGCTAATATAAGCATTGTCGCTTTGACGTTCATAGATCGCATAGCTGCTGTTTCCTTGGCTGGAGGCCATAAGGTACCCCTTGCCGTCTTTGCCGTAATACAATGTAAGTCCTTCTATGTCATCTTGAAGTCTGCGTCCATCTGCAATATCAACACGTCGTAGCGGCTCAGAAGAACCGTCTGGCTCAGCGTCATATTTCCAGATGGCGTGATCCTCTTCAGCAATGTAGACTGTGCCGTATTCATCATCAGCTACCATGCCCTCGGATTGCGTAGCGAGCTTGAACTGGCGGACAAGCTTGCCGTTAATTTTGCCGCTTCCGTTGTCAGTCAGCTCATATTGTTCAAATTCACCCTCTTTGCCCAAAACGAGTGCGTAAAACTTATCCGTCTTGATGCTATGGTACAAGCTGAAGCCGTACACTTCGTTCATAGATGATTTAATAGGCTTGTCGACCACGTTTGTTAACGTTCCTGATCCCCCGTCAATGGCAAAGATATCAACGGTGTTGTTAGTGCGATTGGTCGCCCCTGCAATATCAATTTTTTTACCGCCCAGTGTAAATCCGTAACGGATATCCACGTTATTCATTTTTCCAATCTTAAAGTTTTGCAGCTGCTTGCCTTCCAGATCATAGACCAAAATCCCGCCGCCTTTATTGGTGGCTACAATTCTGCTGTTCTCCGGATTAGCCGGATTGAGCCAGATTGCAGGATCGTCGGCTGCGTCGTCTCCATCCTCTACTGCTTCTGTTTCGGCAGATGGAGTCACTTTATAGGTAGGAACAGCGTCTTTAGGATCAGCAAATTTGCTGCTTTCTGCCTTAAGGGTAGCAAGAAGCTTGGTGGGGAGGTATATATTGCCGCCAACCATCTTAATTTCGTGCTCTGCTTCCCCGGTTTGACCGGCCAGGCGATATTGCTTCTCACCGACAGTAAAGGTTCCGACGATACCGTTTTTCAGCTTTACCAAAGCAGACTTGTCGTCACTATCCCAGGTAATTGTAGCCCCCATGGTATCTGCCAGTGTTCGCAGTGGTGCATACCCGGATGGTGCCTCTGCCGCATGGATCATTCCAGGTGCAATGAGAGTTCCTGTCAAAATGGTTAACAATGCTAATCTAGTTGCCTTCATATGTATACCCCTTTTCATGAAGCAGGATCAAATAACTGACTTAATATAAAGGGACAATATAAGAAGAGTACGATGGAAATGTAAAGGAGACATAAACATTCAATCGGCTGGTTTCCAGTATTGTTGTCTATAATTTTTGGGGGACATCCCGAACTTTTCTTTAAAGCATTTGGAGAAATAGCTGGCTTGGGAGAAACCCGTTTCCTCCGTAATTTGTTGCACAGACCAGTCGGTTTGCAGCAAAAGACTGCGGCCTTGATCCAGTCGGTAATCCATTAAATATTCAAGCGGCGTGCGCTGGAAGGCGACCTTCATGCATCTGGCGAGATAGTTTTGATGGACGTGAAAATGAGCCTCCAAGTCTTTATTGGTGATTGTATTTTTGTAATTTTGTTTTAAGTATATTTCGATCTGTTCTGCTAACTTGGAGGAACTGCTTTTATAATTCTCATCATATTCCAAATTCTGAAAAATATTCACAAACGTCTGTTGGGCCTCCCACAGCGCCAGCTTTCTAGGCTTTAAGGTAGAGGCTAACAAGTAGTCCAATTTGAAAAACAGCTCATTGGGATTAATTATTTTTTGGAATTTGGGTAAATGAATTGTCGTGTGCTCGGAATGAAAATGTAGCTCGGGAATGGGTGAGCTAGGTGTGATCAGGTTGGGTGAGGATTGCGCGCGCCACGTACTATTCGTTTGGAAATGGAACCAATAAAAGGAGGTTTGTTCTGTACATGCTTCAATGGGAAAATGGTGTTTATCCGGTTCAAGAATGAGCGCATAATTTTCAGCTACTTTCCACGCTTCGTCCTCTTCGCCAATGTGCAGCAGCCCTTCTTTGATGATAATCACGTCAAAATAGCCCAAGTTATAGCGATTCGGGTGCCTGTCCCCTTTTTGGTATGTAGTAAAATTCCCCTCAATGAAATAAGGCAATGGAGGGACTAGGAAAGATAGAAAGTCTGTTTTGCTCATGGAAGTCAGCTCCTTTGTGTGTGAAATCGTATAACTTTTAGTTAAAGATCGCGATTTTTTTTATAAATTCAGGTTGATAAAATAAGGACTGTAGCAAGGGAAGCTCAGGTTGGCCTGGTCGGTATAATCATTACTTTATCTTTATTTTTTCAAAAATGAAAGCGTTCTATTTTGAGGAAGGGATGTTTATCCAATGAAAACGGCAAAGCCAGTGAAGCATGTCAGCGTGGATGATTTATTTTGGAAAAAGTATAAGCAGGTTGTAGCGGAAGAGGTCATTCCTTATCAGTGAAAAGCATTAAATGATGAATTACCAGATACAGAACCTAGTCATGCGATTGAAAACTTTAAAATTGCGGCTGGGGAATCCAGTGGGGAATATTATGGAACCGTTTTCCAGGACAGTGATCTGGCCAAATGGCTAGAAACGGTTGCCTTTAGTTTAAGGGACCATCCGAATCCTGCGCTTGAGGAGCGGGCAGATGAAGTGATTGTGCTGTTGGGAAGAGCCCAAGCTGAAGATGGATATCTGAATACGTACTATTTGCTAAAGGAACCCAATAATCGCTGGACAAACTTAAGAGATAATCATGAGCTATATTGTGCGGGACATTTTATAGAAGCCGCTGTTGCTTATTATGAAACGACGGGCAAAACGAAGTTCCTTCACATCATGGAAAAATACGTAGACCTGATTCAGCAAATCTTTGGTACGGAAGAAGGGAAAAAGAAAGGTTACCCGGGGCACGAAGAAATCGAACTGGCCTTAATCAAATTATACGACGTAACTGCCAAGGAACAATATCTCAAATTAGCGCAATATTTTATTGAGCAGCGGGGGCAGCATCCGATTTATTTTGTGGAGGAGCAAGGCAACAGAAAAAATATCCAGACAGAGCCTACCTGGAATGATGATAACAACGTTAATTTTGGCTTAGGCTTCGAATACCAGCAGGTACACCAGCCTGTGCGTGAGCAAAAAGGGGCTGTCGGCCATGCGGTAAGAGCAATGTATCTGTATATTGCGATGGCAGACCTGGCCGCAAAAACAGGGGATGCTTCCCTGTTAAAAGCCTGTGAAACACTGTGGGAGGATGTAACGAACCACAAAATGTACATCACCGCCGGGATTGGATCTGCTGTCAACGGGGAAGCATTCACTTGCCAGCATGATCTCCCTAATGACAGCATGTACTGCGAAACTTGCGCCTCGGTAGGGCTGGCCTTCTGGGCCAATCGTATGCTGCGCTTGTCGCCAGACCGGAAATATGCCGATGTACTGGAACGTGCGTTATACAACGGAACGATCAGTGGGATGGATCTGGATGGTAAACGGTTCTTCTACGTGAATCCACTAGAAGTTAATCCGTATCAGAAATCCAGAAAAGATCAGGGGCATGTAAAAACAGAACGGCAAAAATGGTTCTTCTGCGCCTGCTGTCCTCCCAACCTGGCCCGCATGATCGCATCGGTCGAGGACAATATGTACACCCAAACCGAGGATACGTTGTATACACATCTGTATATTGCAGGCAAGGTGAGCCTGACTTTATCCGGTCAAGAGGTTGAAATCACCCAAACTCATCGTTATCCATGGAACGAGGATTTGGGCTTTTCGATTCATGTAACAGAGCCGACCTCATTTACATGGGCGCTGCGCATTCCGGGCTGGTGCAAACAGGCAGAGGTGAAGGTGAATGGAAAGGCCGTATCATTAGACCATCTGGAAAAAGGGTATGTTGAGCTTGAGCGTATCTGGAATGACGGTGATGTCGTTTCCTTGCATTTGGCCATGCCGGTTGAGCGCATTCGGAGCAATCCGCTTGTTTCCATGAACCAGCAGCAAATTGCTCTGCAACGTGGCCCCGTCGTATTTTGTCTAGAAGAAGTAGATAATGGGTCCAACCTGGCAGGGTTACGATTGCCGAAGAACAGCCTCATTACGGAAGAATTTAGCGAAAGCCTGCTGGGTGGCATTGTAAAGCTGACCGCAGAAGGTTATCGGGTGAAAAGCTCGACTGCATTATATAGCTCGGAGCCGCCTGAACTTGTTCCGCAACAAATCACCGCTATTCCTTACTATGCCTGGTGCAACCGGGCCAAAGGGGAAATGCGCGTATGGGTTTATGAATCATAATTCATTCGCATGAGGAGAGAAGAGATCATGAGCACGAGAATTGTGAGTACGGAACCACCTGAGAAAACAGCCAGTACCGTTCCTTTTCATCGTAAAATCAGCTCTTCATTAACGGATACAGCGGGCAATCTTTTATACTGTGTCATTTCCAGTTATCTATTATATTTTTACACGGATGTATTTGGTCTTTCTATTGGGATTGCCGGGACACTGCTTTTTATCACCCGCTTTATCGACGCTAATTGCAAGGGGATCTAATTAATTCATATAACAGAATATTAATGATATTAAGAAATATTATATTCCTGCCCGAAGGCCTGTTCACTAAATTGAGCAGGTTATTGTTTTTTCTATTCAAAATGTGAGTAAAACTATTGACAGGATTTTCTTTTGGAGTGATACTTTCTATGTAGAGAAAAGTGTACGGAATCAAGAACTAGGCACACCTAGCCTTGCAACTATATACATTTTTTCGCAATGAAAGCTCTTCTGGTGAAGGGTTTTTTTCAATTTGATAAAAAGAATGTGATGATATGAGCCAATTGAGTGTAAGAATGAGAACGCATGGCTTTCTAAATAAGCATTTTACGGGAGAGTCTATTGATTATCGACAGATTATTGCTCTGTTTATCCCGCTTCTGATTGATCAGGCCTTTATTGTGGGGCTTAATTTGGTGAATACTGCCATGATTAGCTCGTCAGGGATGGCGGCGGTCAGTGCGGTAAATATGATTGATTCCCTGAATATTTTTCTGATTAATGTGTTTGTCGCGGTGTCCACCGGGGGAACGGTTGTCGTTGCGCAGTATAGGGGGAGCGGCAACGACCTCATGGTCCCCAAGGCCGCATCCGGCACCATTTCCTCCGTTTCCTTGCTGGCCTTATGTATCAGTTTGTTTATGATTGCGTTGTACAATCCGATTTTAAGTGCTCTGTTCGGCTCTGCCTCGCCGGATGTATTGGCCAACGGTAAGGTATATCTGCTGGGAAGCTGTGTATCTTTCGTTGGAATTGGGGTGGTTGAGGCGGTATGTGGAGCACTCAGGGGAATAGGGAAGACGCGAGCGTCTTTGGCGCTTTCTCTCATTATGAACCTTTCGTATGTGGTCTTAAATGTAGTATTTATTAATCTTTTGCACATGGGTGTGCTGGGCATGACTATTGCGGTGAACGTGTCCAGATATGCGGCAGCCGTCTGTGCGTTGATTTATTTGGTCAGAGTAGATGACGACTTGCGAGTTCAGCTTAGAGATATGCTTTATTTTAATCTAGCCATGCTCAAAAAAATTCTGTTTATCGGACTTCCGTTCGCAGCGGAACAGATGTTTTTTAATGGGGGTAAAATCTTAACCCAGATTTTCATTGTAAACCTGGGGACGTATGCCCTGGCGACGAACGCCATTTGCTCATCACTGGCTAACGTGTTCCAAATCCCTTCGAATGCCCTGGCGCTTACCATTGTGACAGTGGTCGGGCAATGCATGGGTCGCCGTAATATTGAGGATGCCCGCAAGTTTACCAAATCGTTTATTTGGCTGTCGTCTTTTTCTTTTATTATCATGGGTCTCATTCTGATGCCTTTGTTTAAGCCGATGGTAAGTCTATTCCATCCGCCTGCTGAAATCGTAGATGACATCTTCATCGTCATGCTGATTAATACATTGGCCCAAATCCCGCTGTGGTCTATTGCCTTTATTACACCCTCCGCGCTTAGAGCGGCAGGTGATTCGAAGTTTACGTCCATCACCTCGATGCTATCCATGTGGTTGTGCCGGGTGGTGCTTGGGTATATGCTGGGGATCGTCTTCAATTTGGGGATTGTCGGCGTTTGGCTGGCAATGGATATTGAATGGGGCGTGCGGGGGCTCGTGTTCCTGTGGCGCTTCCGAGGGAACAAATGGGTTCAACATCGTCTGATCGACTGAATAGGTCCACTACTATAAAATTGACCTCGGGATGGGGCATTTTCGGTAGTGGATTTTTTTCTGAAATGAGTTTGACAAAGAAATGATGTCAATGGTTAAATTTAACTGGAATTTAAATTGACATCAGGGGTGTATCATTTGGGGGAACAGGATTTAACGAAAAATCAATCTACAGTCGTTCCGGGAGAGTACGCGACTCATAGCTATCGTCGACCAGAACCGGATAAGATGGCAGTATTATCGGGAACATATGGAGCCTCTATCTTTTTCAGAAGATGGGCTGCCTGGATAATTGACTTTATCCTTATCGTTTTCGGATATGAAGGACTGGTTTTTTTTGTGGTAAAAAAGGTAGCTGATGCGGAAACCCCAAATATGGGCATGGTATTGGGTATCTTCCTGATCGGTTCCTTCTGCTATTACTTTTTGCTGGAAGGACTCACAGGCTATACGCTGGGCAAGTTTGTACTTCGTATTCAAGTTGTGAATGGAGAAGGTAGATCGCCGGGTCTGGTTAAATCGTTGATCCGCACCCTCATACAGCTGGTAGATACGAATCCGCTTTTTTTCTTGGGCTTGCCTGCCGGTGTATGTGCGCTGGCGACACCCAAAAAACAGCGGCTTGGCGATATGGCTGCGAATACATATGTGGTTAAGGTGCGGGATTTGAGAGCAGTGAACAGACAGAAAACAGGTATTTTCACAGGGGCAATCATCCTGATGACGATCATTTCGGTTATCTACGCTGCATTCTTTATTTCTTCGCTCATTACACAAATCGTGAAGCCAGAGGTATTTGTCAGTAAGGATAATCAGTTTGCGGTTACAGCCCCGTTGAGCTGGTCACGAGATGATACGATTAATGAGGATGCAGATATTTCCATTAAAAATGAATTTTCAGAAAGATACTTGATCGTATTGTCTGAACCGAAAAGCGATTTTGACAGCAGTATGACTCTTCAAGAGTATAAACAGATTATTCAAGATCATATAGAATCGGAGCTTACCAACCCGGAATCGGGGAGGGCTTCCGACATCGTGGTGAATGGATATCCTGCCATCGAATTTACCCTCAAAGGAGAAGTGGAAGACACTCCAATTATGTATAACGTGACCACGATTGAAACACCTTCACACTATCATCAAGTGCTTGCTTGGACGTACGCTTCCCGATACGGTCGAGCCCAGCAAGAGCTGCGGAAGATTAGAGACAGCTTCCGGGAAATGAATATGCTATGAAGTGAACATGAAGCAGCAACTATAGATATCGATACTAGGTTATACAGGCGGTAAGCGGAAAAAGCAGACAGCTCAAAAGGAGCGTCTGCTTAACGGGTTATTCCGACTTGAGTCTTCTTTCTTCAAATACTTCTGCTGCGACGGTAAGTATCGTGTTTAAACCTGCTGGAAAACCCGCGTAGATGATCATTTGCATCATGCATTCGATGATCTCATCCTCGCTCCACCCTACATTTAACGCGCCGTTGATGTAAAATTTCAGCTGCTGCGTATTCCCCATGGCTGTAAGGCCAGCCACGGTGGCAAGAAGACGTGATTTCAAATCCAGGCCAGGGCGGGAAAAAATTTGCCCATAGTTAAATTCTACGGCCAATCTCCCCAGATCCGGCGCTACGGAATCCTGGAAGCTGTCCACGATGGCCTTGTAATTTTCGCCATCGATTTTGGACAAAACCTCCATTCCTTTTTTGTAGTTTTCATCAACAAATGTCATGATAGTTCCATCCCTTTCTTTATGAACTTATCGTTTGCGGTTGTTCCCGCCATTTTTTGTTTCCCAGAGCAGTGCTCAATCCGACCGAAATCATAACCATGCCGCAAATGCACACACCCATCCAGTGCCAACGGCTCCAAGCCCATACCCCCAAATAGGATCCTAATGCTCCCCCCAGGAAGGTGCAAACCATATAAAGCCCGTTCAATCGGCTTCGCGCGGAAGCGGAGAGGTTGAAGATGTTGGCCTGACAGGCTACCTGGTTTGCCTGTGTACCGACTGTCAACAAAAATGCGGCCAAGATCAAAGCTGGTAGCCAGTGTCCCGCTGGCGCGGCGATCAGGAAGGAGATCAGAGCCACAAGCATACACATTTTGTTGGCGAAAGAGGCCCCCTTCTTATCGATGATCCTTCCGATTAAGGGTGTAGCGATCGCACCGCCGATTCCTACTAGACCGACCAGACCGACGACAGCGCTGCTATAAGAGTGAGGGGGCGCTTGCAGCATAAATCCTATTGTCGTAAAAAAAACGCTAAAGGATCCAAAAACCATCCCCTGACTTAAACAAGCACGCCGAAGCACACCTTCTTTAATAAATAGAGGTCCCAGGGAAAGAAGAAGTCCGCGATAAGGCAACGAGGTCGTTCCTTTGCTTACTGGAAAGCGAAGTTGAATCAGTAAGGCGAGCAGAAGAGTGCATCCGAACGAAATCCAGTACATGCTTCTCCATCCCCAGAAGCTATCTACCAGGCCACTGACAAATCTGGCTCCTAGTATGCCGCAGACCAATCCGATGGCCACCGTCCCTAGCACTTTTCCGCGATTACGTTCATCCGCCATTCCTGCGGCCAAAGGAACGATAATTTGTGGAATCACCGTGGTAAAGCCAAGACAGAAATTACTGACAATCAACCATGTAATTGAACCGGAGAGAGCCGCTGACACCAGTGACAGGCTTGTCACACCTAACAAGGCAAGAATCAATCGACGTCTTTCAAAAATGTCTCCCAGCGGTACGAGTATAAGGTTCCCTAGGGCATAACCAACCTGGGTGAGTGTCGTCACGATCGCCACCTCGGCTTCAGTCGCCCCGAATGTTCCGGTTATATCGACCAGAAGGGTCTGGTTCAAATAGACGTTCGCTACGGCAAATCCGCAGGCTGCCGCCATGAGCGCAATTAGACCTCTGGTAAGCCCGGGTCTGACGTTACTTTTCAAAACAACAACTCCTTTACTTCAAATCGGCTACAGTTGTAAGATTAATACAGATACCATACTATGAATAGAATCGTGCTTATCATAGTATTAAAAGTAATGGTTTTAAACGAAAGGAAGTTGACATGAGCGATCAGGAAGAGAAACGCAAGGAGTTAGGGAAGTTTTTAAAATCGAGGCGTTCCAAACTTACTCCCGAACTATTCGGATTACCCGTAGGGGCTAGACGTAAAGTCAAAGGCCTGCGTAGAGAAGAGTTGGCGCAGATTGCAGGTATCGGTCTTACCTGGTATACATGGCTGGAGCAAGGGAAAAATATACAAGCTTCTACCCAGGTGCTTGAACGTCTCGTAACGGTCATGCAGCTTAATACCGAAGAAAGGAACCATTTGTACAAGCTGGCTCTCGGGCAGCTGCCGGTAGAACAAACGGCTTCAATCGAGGCAAGCCTTATTCCGATCGTGCAAAACTTCATAAATGAATATGAAAGATGTCCGGCTTATGTGACGGATCAGCGGTGGGATATATTGCTTTGGAATAAAGCGGGCGAGCGAGTGTTTGGGGATTTTGGAAAGATGGATAAAAAAGAGCGAAACGCGATTTGGCGATGTTTTGCTTCGCCCGCTTACCGGAACCTAATCGGGGATTGGGAAAGCCATGCAAAACGGCTTTTGGCGCAATTCCGGTTAACCAGCACTCCTTATGTAGGGGAAGGCTGGTTTAAGGATCTGGTCGCTGAGTTAATGGAGATCAGTCTTGATTTCAGACAATGGTGGCCGCGCTATGATATTTTGGGTACGCCAACCGGTAAGAAAAAGATCAATCATCCGCACGTTGGAACCTTGGTTATGGAACATATCACTTTCCGAGTTTACGATGCCCCCGAACTGAGGCTAACCGTTTATCGCCCTCTGGAAGAGAATGATACGGTGCAGAAAATGATCCATTTACTGAACGATTAGGAGGCTGCCGGGATTGCCGGCAGCCTCAATGTTTTAAGCGTCAGGTACAGCACGATAATCTCAGCGTTTATTTCAACGTCTGATCACTCGCAATCCGGCGACTTTCGCCACCTTGCCTTGCGGGTGAGCTGTAAATCGAATCGTAGCTTCATTCTTTTGACTCGTCACGGATGGAGGCAGCTCATAGGTGAACGTTTCAAATTTATTCATTTCCTCAGACTCCAGCTTGCCTTCTCCTAACATCTGACCATCTGCGGTGATGTCAAGTCGTGATGAGAGCTGTTGGAGCGGCTCGAGTCCTTCAGATAAGTCACCGCTAATTGGACAGGCTCATCCGGGAGGACCTTCAACACAAAAGAGAACCAGCCCCCAGGCCATGTGTCGCGATATTTACGGTTATAGATGGACCCCATGCCTACATGTTCGCCAGTAAAGGCATGATCCCGTTCAGGCTGCATTTCCGCAGGCTGCACAGCATCGACCGTACGTCGTTCCAGCTCCAACTGGTACGCCAATGCGGTACGGTATTCCGCTTCTGTGGACGCCCATTCTTCCTTGGAAAAGAGATCCCAATAGACGGTATAGGAACGATCATATATTTGATAAAACGGACGAAGCTGCAAGTCTCCGACATAGCCCAAGTAAGTTCATACGGAATGTATTGGGCTCATTCTCGTCAGGAACCAGCTTCGAGGTCAATGAACCTGCCGAGCCGACCAGCACAGATGCCAGCAGGTGCTCCTCGTCGGCTTCCTGTGCGACAGGGCCAAGGTCTCCAGCCAGCACAAGCGGGCCGTACATAAGGCAATCCGGCGCGGATTGTCCGGCATTTCCTCGATTCTCACGGTCATAGGGATGTCATACTCGATCGTATCTCCGTCCTTCCATTCCCGTTCGATCACCACGTAGCTGGTAGGACAAGCCTCTGTAACAAAGACTTCCCCGTTGATTTTAATAGCCATGCCTTGTTCTGCCCAATACGGGCATCTCAGCTTCAGTGTGAAGGATTTTGGCGCCTTGCTGATGACGCGCAGCGTTCCCCGTCCAATTTGTGGGAAGAGAGTTTCTTGCTTGAGCTGTACATCCATGTTGTCCCACGTTACGGTAGAAGGGACATACTGGTTGACATAGATCGTTTGTAGCGTGTGAAAATAGATGGCAGTACCGTACATGGAGTGGCTTTCCATACCTGACCCGACACAGCATGTAAAATCCTCATATTGAGAATTGAAGGACTTGTGTCCACCCATTTCCAATGATACAAAGTAGCACACACGTCCATCAACAGGCTGCTGTGCAGCCAAAATATGATTGAACATCGCTCGTTCATAGTAGTCGGCATAGGCTGCGTAGCCGTCCCATTCGAACATATGTCTCGTTAATTTCAGCATGTTGTAGGTGTTACAGGTTTCACAGGTGCCTTCGCCCAAGCCGGTCATTCAGCACTTCTCCATGATAAAAGCGTTCCGCCAGGTCGGTCAGCGCCTCGTTCATGCCGCCAAATTCGCAATGCAGCACCCGTTGCATCTGCTCATCATCCAGCCCTCTAAATACATCCTCCAGCCAGTTGCCGAGTTTGATTTCCATGGCTAGAGCCTTGGGGTGATGCGCCAGCAGATGGGCATCGCGCAAGCCGGCAAACAACTTATGCATGGTATATAGCGGCACCCAGCCGCCGTTCAGATCAAAGCCTTGGGAGCGTATATCTCCAGCCTTTACTTCCTCGAACAGCTCTTTCCCGCGTGGAATGCCAGAAATGTATCCGTTTCCATGACTGTTTTGGCATATTTCCAGCTCGTCGATGACATCGTTTACCCGTTCAAGCAGCCTTTCGTCGCCTGTGGAGGCAAACATCAGCGAGCAGCCGGACAGATAGTGACCGAGCGTATGTCCACTGATGCCGCGTGCTTCCCAGCCCTCATAATGAGCAGCTTTGGACTCCAGTCCCGCATATTCACGAAACCGCGATAATAGGCGGTCAGGCTCCAAACTGAGCAGATAGGCCGCATTCAGTTCCATTGCATGGTAAAGTGGACCGGAATCAATGCTTACTTTATGCAAGTCAAAAGCTTTTGCTTTCAAAGTCATCGCTCCTTAGCTAAGATGAAGGTGTATATTTCTCCACTACATTAGCATTGCAATCGCGGTATGTCAGTAGCTTAACCATACAATGGGTGGACAAATCCGAACATGAACCTAAAGAGGCGATAAAATGATTTATCTGAAAGTAAATGTGGACGCACCCGTACAGTTGATCTCAGCAGGCGAGTTTATTTCCGAGGTGCCCTGGAAGCATATGAACCGTTCCATCGAGAACTTTGAGCTGATCCTTGGTGTCCATGAGAAAGTATATATACGAGAGGAACAGGCGCATTTTGAGATAGGAAAAGGCGATATTGTACTGCTTTATCCCGGTCGTACCCATGGAGGATACCGGGAATCGTTGCCGGGGGTTAAATTTTATTGGTTTCATTTTGACGTTCCCGCGACTCCGAATGTATTATCTAACGAGGAAATGAAGCAGGAAACCCATACGATGGAGGGGCTTTTGCAGCGTCACGGCGTGGTGCGGGATATCTATTTGCCGCAATATGTACAGGCAGACAACGGGGATCGGATTCATATCATCGTCAATCAAATTTTACACGTAGCCAACTCACATTATCTCACACATCACAGTGCGAATTATTTGTTTACCTCGCTGTTGATTGAAATATCGGAGCTGGCTCTTGGTCGTCTGATCAATAGACCTGTCAGCCCACAGGGGAGTGTGAGCTTTAACAAGATTATTGAGTGGACTCGTATTCATGCCGAAGAGCCGCTGACGGTGACGGATCTAGCCAGAAAATTCAATTACAACAAGGATTATATTTCTCGTTTGTTCAAGCAAAATACAGGCATGCGGCCCTTGGAATTCATCCACAGTATTCGTATCAATAAAGCCAAAGAATTGATTTCCCGTACAGATATGAGCATTAGGCAGGTTGCAGAAGAAGCCGGATACACGGATGAGAAGTACTTTATGCGCTTGTTCAAAAAGAGAGTCCATATGACTCCTTCACAGTACCGGAATGCCTATCATCAAACATTTATGAACAATGTTTAGTCTATTCCGCTTCACGGGAGGCATGGCTTATCAGACTGTAATTTGATAATCTGATTTAAGAGATTAAATGAGAGCAATCAATACATAATACACTGATAAAAAGGGGCAAGCGAGATGCTACAACCACCACTAAAGAATGAACTGACTCGAATATTGGAAGACCATGCACTGGATGAGCAATTAAAAGAAGTGATCTATCGAGAGGCTGGGGCTGCAATACAATTTCATATCGAACATGAAGAGAACTATGAGCGTATTGGCAATAGCCGAATCGCTGGCTACCCGGATTTGCCACCCTCGATCGAGTGGCCGTGTGATTCAGACGGGGAATATTATACGTTTATTGCTCAAATCAATTTGGGCGAAATGCCTTTTTCTCCATTTAAGGGGTTGCCCGAGCAGGGAATCCTTTATTTTTTCCTTGGAGTGGATGAGCCCGCCTATGATATTGACCATAAAATCTTTTACTATAACGGTGACAGCAGCGCTTTGAAGAAAACCTTGCCACCGACTGGGAAGGTTGAAGTATGTGCCGAGGACAGGGATTTCACATCTTGTGCAATTTCTTTTCAGCCGATCTTGACGGTGCCGTCGGAGAGCGAGACGGCAGATATTCTATTAGATGAGCATGAGGAGCTTTATGAGCTTTTATGCGAGCATAGTGATACGGTGTGGGGGCAGCATCAGTCTTTTGCCGGGAACACCCGGCGGGATGCCTATCTGTGCCGAAACGGGCTGGAGGGTCTTCTGTTTAACTGGCATAAGAGTGAGAGCCAGATCCATAAGGAAGTCGAGCAGGCCATGCACAGGGGAAGTACAGAGTATGCGGAGCATTTACGATCTGAAGTGTTGCCTCAGCTGCAAGAATACCAGACGAACCGGGAAATGCACGACAAGGCTTCAGAAGATTGGCACGTTCTGCTCTCCGTTTCTTCTTTGGACGAGGTCGGCATGTGCTGGTGGGACGCAGGATATTTGGAATTTTTCATGGATAAAAAAGATTTGCAAAACCTTGATTTCACGCGAACGTATGTCAATCTGGCTACCAGCTAATCGAATGTATAAAGCCCTCCCGATGCTTCTCTCATGAGAAGCCGGAAGGGCTTAGCTTGTTGCATCAGGCTTATCTTGAATATATATACGGTGAGCTTATTTACACCCGTTGCACAGTAAACTCAAACTCCAGCTTTTGAGCGGCTGAAATTTGGTATTCCTCATGCACGGGAGCGCCCCAGCTGTCGTCGCCGCCTACGCCCATTTGTTTGCCGGCTACGGTGACAACGGTGTAATAGACGTTGGGCAACTCATACAGATGGTAGGCGCTTTCCAGCTCAAACGCTGTGTATGGCGAAATGTTGCATTCCACAGGTGCGGTAGCTGGTGCAGTAATGCGAATGCCTCGTCGGGAATCGTCGGTAATATCGACACGGCGCACGCCTGTACGGTTGCCGGATTCCTGCGGAACGACATACCCGGACACGTTATCCGCAGCTTCGTTGCGGAATACGCCGAGTCTCGCGCCGAAGGCACGGTCGATGTAATTCTCCTCTGGTCCCATCGCGTACCAGTCCAGATGGCGATAGTCCGCCGGAACCTTGAACGAAAGGGCAAAGATCGGCAGGTTAGGCAGTCCTGA
Source organism: Paenibacillus sp. 1-18 (assembly GCF_000520755.1). Classification (NCBI taxonomy): domain Bacteria; kingdom Bacillati; phylum Bacillota; class Bacilli; order Caryophanales; family Paenibacillaceae; genus Paenibacillus; species Paenibacillus sp. 1-18. The sequence goes on along the minus strand of NZ_ASSB01000391.1, from coordinate 14,065 downwards.
TACGCCTTCATAGGTGGATTTTACGTTCAGACTGCCATCGCCAAAGACGGTATAGGCTACCGTTACCTGTGCGTCTGCATGAATGCTTAGCGTGTAGCGGAACGTAACGGTTACGCGGTCTGTCTGCTCTTCCGTGACTTCGATGCCTACACATTTACGCGTCAGGCTCGCAGCGAACCAGCCTCCGGCTTCAAAGCCTAGTGCGGTTCCCCGATCATTGTCTGTAGTTGCACGCCAGAACAATGGGGCAGGAGGCGTAGCGATCATCTCGCGTCCGGCGTAACGCAGCGAGGTCAGGCTGCCTGCTCCTTTGGAGAACATGATACTGAAATCTGTGCCATGAACGCCGATATTGACATCGCCATGTACCACTCGCAGGGCACCGCCCGCCGGCACTTGCAACGGATTTGGATCTTCCACGATGAAAATATGCTGTCCGAAGGCTACTTCGTGCCCGGCCTCAGCCCAGAGCGTGGCTTCCTTCAACACCAGCGCTGTGTGAATGACATATTCCCCGGGCTTCCCGTCCGTACTCGGGAACGTCAGTGGAATATAGGCTTCGGTCTGAGCCGCCACATCCACATGACTCACATTTCGTGCGATCTCTTGACCTTCATGCAGCAGGCTGTATATCAGCTCGTAATCGCCCGTTCCCTCGAACAGGTTTTCGTTGCGAATAATCACGCCGCCCCGATCCGGGGTGAGCTTCAGATTTTGGTACAGGAATTTGACCTCCTGCATCTTTGGTGAAACCTTCCGGTCCGCATAGACAATTCCGTCCGTACAGAAGCCGTAGTCTGTGGCACGATCGTCAAAGTCGCCGCCGATCGCAAGGTACTCGCGTCCGTAGCGATCTTTTTTCATGACCGCCTGATCAATGTAATCCCAAATAAAACCGCCCTGATACAGCTCGTATTTGTTCTCCAGCTCGGTATATTTGTGCATACCGCCTACGGAGTTACCCATCGCATGCATGTACTCGCAGCTGATATACGGCTTTTGCGGATTGTCGTTCAGATACTGCTCGATATCTGCGGGCTTGGCGTACATCCGGCTCTCCATATCGCTGGTATCATCGTACGTGCGGTTGTGGAACACGCCTTCGTAGTGGACCAGACGGCTTGGGTCGGCAGCTCGGAAATAGTTGGCTACATTGCGCAGCACTTCACCGGCATACGACTCATTGCCGCAGGACCAGATCAGAATGGACGGATGGTTTTTATCCCGTTCCAGCATGGAAATGGCACGATCCATAACGATATCCTGCCATTCGGGCAGATTAGCGGGAATATTCCAGGAAGGCTCGACTGCGCCAAGTTTCTGCCAGGAGCCGTGGGTCTCCAGATTCATTTCGTCGATCACATATACCCCGTACTCATCACACAGCTCATACCAAAGGGTCTGATTCGGATAATGAGAGGTGCGGACCGCGTTCATATTGTTCTGCTTGAGTGTTCGGATATCCCACAGCATGTCTTCACGGGAAATCGCACGCCCGGTGCGGGCGTTAAATTCATGCCGGTTCACACCCTTGAAGACGATCCGTTTGCCGTTCAGATGCATGACCTTGTTGATCATCTCGAATCTGCGGAAGCCGATCTTTTGCGGAATGACCTCTACGAGCGATCCATTAGCCTCATAAATTTGGATGAACAACGTGTACAAATAAGGCTTTTCCGCGCTCCAGCGCTGTACTTGCTCCAAGCTTGCGGACAACGAAGCCTTGCCGTCTGTAAAGTCAGCCTTCAAAGAAGCTACTACCTGGCCCACAGCATCCTTCACGTCAACGGCTGCATAGGCTGCTTCCGGTTTTTCCAAGGTCAATTCCAGCTCCAGCAGGCCCTGGGTGAAGGAGGCATCCAAATCGGACTTCACATGCAGGTCACGTACGTGGACACGGGGGATCGTGTACAGATATACGTCTCTGAAAATGCCGGAAAAACGCCAGAAATCCTGATCCTCCAGCCATGCTCCCGTACTTCTTTGATATACCTCTACCGCCAGCTTGTTTTCGCCGGCTTGCAGGAACGGGGTCAGTTCAAAATCAGACGGTGTAAAGCTATCCTCGCTGTAGCCGACAAAGCTTCCATTTAGCCATACATAAAAGGCCGACTCGACACCCTGAAAAGAAATAAACACAGGCTGCCCGTCGGAGCTCATATTTTGCGGCAAAACAAAGCTTTTAATATAGCTTCCTACCGGGTTGTGATCCTCTGGAATATGCGGTGGGCGAACGTCGGAATGTCCGTCCCACGGATACATCGTATTCACGTACTGCATTTGGCCGAAGCCTTGTGTCTGAATATGGGCCGGCACCTGAATATCGCTCCAGCCGCCATACTCAAAGTCAGGTGCATAGAATTCCACCGGCCGACTGGCCGGGTTCGTTGCATAGTTGAACTTCCAGTTCCCATTCAGGCTGTGGCGCCAGGCCATATCGGCCTGGTGCTCTGCTTCCTGAAGCGTGGCGTAGTATTTATGATCGGAATAGGCTGGCAGCCGATTTACCGCGAACTTGGTCACATCAGTGAGCCAGTCCAGACTGGGGGTATGGATGGTCAAGGCGAACACTCCTTATTTTTAAAATGAAATGAAGGTATTTTCCAGCAGCCCGTTATTTTACCGAGCCTACCATACCTGCGACAAAATGCTTCTGCATCAGGAAGAATACAAGCGCAGTCGGCAATGTGGACAGGACGATAGCGATCATGATTACACCGTAATCAGGCGCATAGCTGGAGCCCAGGTTCGAGATCAACAGCGGGATGGTTTGATTCTCCGGCGTTTGCAACACGATCAGAGGCCAGAGGTAGTTGTTCCAGCTCGACATGAACGTGATGATCGCGGCAGCGGCATAGGTTGTTTTCATCGTAGGCATGTATACGCGGAAGAACAGACCCAACTCGGATAATCCATCTATACGGCCTGCTTCCAGCAGATCCTTTGGAAACATTTTAGTGCTTTGCCGGAAAAAGAAGATCAGGAACGCCGTAGTGACGGTCGGGATGACGACAGATGAAAGGGTATCAATGCCGATCCAGGGGACGACATTCGAAATGCTGCCGAACATCCGGTAAAGCGGGATCATGATTGCCGCAAACGGAATCATCATCGACATCAGCAAAATGTTGAACACCACATCTTTGGCTTTACTTCTGTAGATTTCAAAGCCATAACCGGCCAGTGATGCAATCAGCATCGCTAGCAGCGTCGTGGAAATAGAGATTTTGGCCGAATTGCCCAGCGCTGTAACGATATCCACCTTCTCCAGCAAATTGTGTATATTATCCATGAGATGAGCGCCGGGCAGAAGCTTGCCCTTTGTGACGTCGACCGAAAGATTGGTGGAGCTGGAGAGCATCCACAGGAACGGAAAAATGGAAACGAACGACACAAGGATCAGAAAGGCGTACGTAAATATTCTTTTCGTTTTCATCATTTTTTCTCACCTGCCACTTTGAACTGGATAATCGACAAGATAATGATCATAATGACGATGGAGTAGGATACGGTCGCCGCATAACCAAAATCAGATGAATATTTGAAGGACAGGTTATAAATATATTGCGAAATAGAAGATGTTGCGTTGCCCGGTCCGCCCTTGGTAATGTTCATAATTTCATCAAAGAGCTGGAGTGTGCCAATCGTTGATGTAATCGAGGTGAACAGGATAATCGGTTTGAGCAGTGGAACGGTAATGCTGAAAAACTGGCGAATCGAAGAAGCACCATCAATACGGGCCGCTTCATAGATGGAGTTGTCAATATTCTGGAGACCGGACAGGTAAAAGATCATGTTGTAACCGGTCCAGCGCCATGTGATCGCGATAATAATCGTAACCTTGGCCCAGAAAGGGTCTGTAATCCATTGAATCGGCGTGCCGATCACATGCAGATTCAGCAATAGGGAATTGACCAGACCGTCAGCCGAGAACAAATACTTGAATACAACGGAATAGGCTACCAGTGATGTAATACAAGGCAAGAAGATGGCTGTACGGAAAAAGCCCTTGAATTTCAGATTTTTATCATTCAGCAATACTGAAATGAACAGAGCCAGAATGACCATCAAAGGCACCTGGAAAATTAAATAGAAGAATGTATTCTTTACAGCGGTTATAAACATGCTGTCCGTCAACAGACGCTTGTAGTTATCAATGCCGTTGAAGGTGAGATTAGACCCTGTGCCTGTCTTGAAGGACAAGATAAGCGCCTGAATCATCGGGTAGAAATAAAAGACCGCAATCATGATCACTGCGATGGCTATGAACAACCATCCTGTCATACCTGCTTTGAGACGTGTTGTAGTCATTTTGGGCGCGGCTGTCTTCATAACCATATCAACTCCCTATGCAGCATTAAAACCTTGAACTCGCAAGCCCAAGGTTTTAAGTGCTTATCGTTTTATTGTTTAGCCTTGGCTAGGAAGACTGTCTTATTTAAGCTGTGCTTCTGCCTGCTTTTGAGCATCTTCCAGAACTGCGTCTACATTTTTGCCGTTCAGGAAGTTTTGAATTTCAACGGTCATGATGTCCTCAATTGCATAAGTGTGCAGACCATAATTGATTTTTGGAACTTGTTTCGTCCAGTCTGCGAATTTCTTATAGACTTTGTCGCCGCCGAAGAACGGATCTGCTTTCTCATAAGCTTTACCGCCGGAAGCTGCTTTTAATGAACCGATAATTCCGATTTTGTTGAGCATCTCTTGATACAATTCTTGATCTGAACCGAATGTTGCTTTCAGGAAATCAGCAGCGGTATCCTGACCCTCTGAGTTAAGAACATACCAGGAGCTGCCGCCAATGTTGGAAGCATGCACGGAGTTAGGTATGTTTTTCATGATAGGGAGAGGAACAACGGCCCATTTACCAGATTGTGAAGCTTCTGCCTTGATCGAAGGTGTAATCCAGTTGCCTGTAGGTACGGAAGCCACTGCGCCGCTATTGAAGGCTGCCAGGAATTGACTCCAGTCGGCATTCATTTTAACAATATTGGCGTCGAACAAGGCTTTGTACGTCAAGAGTGCCTCTTTCAGAGCTGCATTACCTGCCAGATTCGGCGTTTTGCCGTCTTCTTTCAGGTACCATGAACCTGCGGATTGGATCATACCACGGATCAGACCGAGGTCGTTCGGATCTTGAGTGAGCATTTCTTTACCTGTTTTTTGCTTTACAGCTTTACCAATTTCAATGAATTTGTCCCAATCAATATTGGTCAGGTCAGCTACTTTGTAGCCAGCTTGCTCCAGATAGTCTGTTCTTACATACAAACCCATAACACCGGAGTCGAATGGAACACCATACTGCTTGCCATTGTAGCTGGTTGGTCCGATTTTATAATCAGCGAAGTCGGATGCCTTGATCGAGCTGCTCATATCATGGAAGGAATCCGGATAAGCTTGCAGGAAGTTTTGTGCCCGGTAATCCTCGATCAGAACCACGTTAGGCAATCCTTTGGTAGAACCGGAGTTAAGACCGGCATTCATTTTTTGTACAATATCATTTTGAGCATATTCAACAATGTTTACGTTTACATCAGGATGTTTGGCAACATAGCGATCTTTTGCCAGCTTCAGGGCCGCGATATTGAAGTTCGGGTCCCAGGCCCAGACGGTGATTTCTTTTTTGCCTGAATCTGTGGTCGTAGCTGCTTTCTCAGAATTGCTGGAACACGCAGACAGCAAGATCAAGCTTGCGATCAGCAAAAGGAAAGACATTTTTTTCATTTTGTTCAACCCCTACTCTTTTTTTATACGTGCTAATCATTTAAAACTTATTGAAAGCGGTTACCTTGTTTATGAATCTAGTGTATCATCCTTGCTTTGCTCGCAGTTAGGAATATCTTTATACGGATTTGTCTTATTATTATCATTTATCAAAAAAGGCACCGCTTACATTTGTACTTTCCTTGGATTTAGGTACTTTTTTTAGGTTGAACTAAAGTTATACACGAAGCGCCACTACGCGGTCGGATGGTGCTCCCCATCGCTGTTGTATCCAGATTTCTTTATTCAAATTATATAAGGTTGAAATCTGGATACAGCTTATGCTTCCGATGCGAGCTTTCCTATGGAAAGCTTTTAGGCGACCGCTACGCTTGTACAGCACGATTCCGCCCACTCCGTTCTTGTTCCACCTTCTTTGTCTTAAGTTCAGCCTATATTTTTTATAAGATAGGAGGGGCGGGTTTTACGATCAATGGCAGTGTCATTTTCACTTTGGTGCCTTCACCTTTTTTGCTGGAGACGGTCACGCCATATTCTTCTCCATACAGAAGAGTAATGCGGTTGTGCACATTCTGGATGCCGATGCCAGTGAACAGCTGGCGCTTGCTCTTGGGATTGGGCAGTCCGTCCTTTGCCGTATGCCCGTCCAAATCCATACCGTCTCCATCGTCTACCACCTCACAGATCAAAGTATCCTCCGTTTTGGACACCAATATATAGATGTGACCTGCATTTTTCTCATTAAACGCATGGAAAAAAGAATTTTCGATAAAAGGCTGAATAATCAGCTTGGGCACATGGTACTCCAGACAATCCGGCGATATAAAATAATTCACCTGTACCCGCTGCCCATAGCGCACATGGTTAATGAACACATAGTTTTGCATGTTGGCCATTTCCTGCTCAATCGTGATCGTCTCACTTACGTTACTGATTGTATTTTGCAGTAGGGAAATAAGCGCGTTAATCGTCTCGGCGGCGGTTTCCTTGTTTCCTTTGAGCACCAGCATTTTGATCGAAGCCAGTGTGTTGTACAGAAAATGCGGGTTGATCTGCCGTTGTAGCGCGGCAAGCTCTGCGTTTCGTTGCTCTTTTTGCGTCTCCAGCAGCTTGCGAATATAGTCATTCAGCTCATCCAGCATGTAGTTGTAGGCATGACTCAACTGTCTGACCTCATAGCTGCCCGTTACCGGGAGATAGTTATCAAAATTCTTCTCGCGGACCGTCGACATTTGCTTGACCAGCCGAGTCAAAGAACGAATCAGGCGACGGGAAATCAGAAAAACGATCAGCAAGGCGATCAGCACGATAGTAATGCAGATGAATACAACGGATTTGACGTCAATGATCTGCCCAATCGCAGTTTGCCTGTCGATCATGTTAACCAGATAAAAATCATACGAAGGGATATAGTTGGAAAGGAGGATGCTATCCTTGTTCATCACGTTCGCATTCATGTAATTTAGCCCTTGCTCATTGATCTTTGTGGCATAGCCTAGCAGTTCATTGGAGCGTTGTCCGATCAGGTCCTGACGGTTGCTCGATACAATCAGTCCCGACTTGTCCAAAATGAGAACATCATTGCCATTGCTTGTGAAATTGTTATAGAAGCGGCGGAATTCCGGCTCGCGAATGGCAATGTAGATCATGCCGTACAAGGTGCCGCTGGTTCGCTCCATAAATGCCTTCGAGGCGATAATATAAGGTGTCGGTTTCTGTCCGGTATTATTATTCAATTGCTGATGCAATAGATCCGTATCCAATTGATACATCAGTCGTGTCGGCTGTGCCGCGCTTCGGGCTGTAATCAAACTGTTCTTAAGCTCCTCCGCAGTTACCGGCCAGTAGGACGAATCAGAATAGAAGCTGCGGCCGTTCATGCCCGTTACCGCAACACTGACATCATAGGCGTCGACATTTGATTTGATCTGCTTCATCTGCTGTGCCATACCAAAGTAGATGCGTGCCGAGTTAATAGAGTCAGATTGGCCGCCAGTCAGGTAGCTTTTGACCGTCCCGTTTTCCGAGGCATGGGTTACGGCATTTACAATCGAGTCATTGAAGGACTCAAAGCTGGACTGAATTTGACTGAGTACCTTGGCATTCGTAATACTGAATGTCTCGGCAAAGAGTCGTTCAGACATGCGAATCGTCACCAAAGAGGTCAGCAACGACACCGCAGTGATGCTGACCACCATAACGATAAATATTTTGAAGAACAAACCCTGATATTTGATTTTATGAATATACCTTTTCATGTTTAATCTCTTTTCTGCTGCAGATATACACTTGCTCTCTAATGGAGATGATCCCGGCGGTATTGGCTGGGTGAATAACCCGTCATCTTTTTGAACACTTTGGTAAAATAGCTAGGGTCCGAATAGCCGACAGTGGTGCTAATATCGGAGATGGACATTGTACCCGACCGCAACAACTCCGCGGCCTTCTCCACTCGAATCTTGTTCAGATACTCACTGAAACCCTCTGTATGATGGGTTGTAAAATAACTGGACAAATAGGACGGATTAAAATGAAAATATTGTCCAAGTGTCGTCAAATTGAGCGTTTCAGCATGGTGCTCCTCAATATATGCCAGCAGTTTTTTCATGCTTGTACTGCTGCCTTGCTGCGTTTTGGCCATGATCTGCCTGTTCGCTTCCTCTAAAAAGGTCTCCAGCAATCGCACTGCTTCATGTACGTGAGGTGCATCATTAATTCTTTTGAAATAGGAGTATTTGGCTGCATCCAGTTCCTTCATATCATACCCCTGATTCCCAAGTAAAATTGTAATGTTGAACACGAAGTTCCCCAGCAGCGATTTAAACTCAAAGGCGGTGGAGTTATAGCTGCGGGACAAGGCTGCTACATAAGATCTCAAATCCTGAAAAGCCGTATCAAAATGCTCGCGCTTCATCTCCTCCGTGAATTGCTTCAAGTTAAATGAGCTGTCCACTTGAGCAGGCTGGGGGAGTCCGTCTTCCATCAGCAGCGCTGTTTCCGGGAAATAAAAGCGATAGCTGAGCAGCTTCGGCAGTTCATCCTGATAGACCTCGCTAATCCGATTAAAATCATCAAACAGGTGGCTGACCGCCCAGCCGATCTGTGGATCAGCTTGCTTCGTCTCCTGTGCCACCTCCCTGACCGCAGTCATCCAGGAGTCTGCCTTCTGCGGATCAAGATTGGCTAAAAAAACGGCCGCATGAGCATCGGACGGTAAGGGTCGGAGTACGATTTGTCCACAGGCAGATGTCACTCGATCCGTAAGCCTGGAAAATAGGTCTGAGGCAGAGTAGGAGCGGCCTGTACCCTGTTGAGCCGGTTGCTCTATACCTATAAGCGCAAAACGGGCATATGGAAATGCCTGCTTTAGCAATTCAGTGTCATATTCTATGCTATAGCCGGAAATGAGCTTTTCGATCACATGATCCATCGTAATTTGATTATCTCCAGCATCTGCCTGATATTGAATGGTTGGGATTTTGTGAGCTGTCCGCTGGAGCACTTGCAGCAGCTCATCCGTGTCCAGCTTGGGCTTTAAAATATAATCAGCAACCCCTTGCTGAAAGGTGGATCGCACGTAATTAAACTCGCCGTAGCTGCTGAGCACAATGACCTCGATATCCGGATAGTTCTGTTTGACTATTCGGGTCAGTTCCTCACCGTCCATGATCGGCATCACGATATCCGTGATGACAATATGAGGACGCAGGGCTTCAATCAGCTCCAGCGCTTCTTTCCCGTTGGAGGCCTCGCCTACAATCCGAAAACCGTACTTTTTCCACGATAAATGGTGCTTGATTCCTTGCCGCACCAAGATCTCATCATCCACAATCAAAATGTTGCATAGCTCATTCATGGCAGCACTCTCCGTCATTATACCTATTCAAAAAAGACCGCATTAACGCGGATGTCATATCATCTGAGGCATACGCTTGACAACGCTTCCAACTTAATTCAAATATAAAGCATTTAATCTTTACATGCTAACATAAACCATACGGGAATCCCAAAAAAAAAATTAGTTCCATTGGCATATAAAACGACAAAAAAGGCCATCGAGAAGATCTCGACAGCCTCAACAAACCGGGATTACCCTAAACCGTACCCCATGTCCGATCCCCTGCCAAATATTTTTCCGTCAAAATAGATAGCAGTTGAATACCAACCTCATTATGTCCCCCCTCAGGAAGGATCAGGTCTGCGTATTTCTTGGAAGGCTCAATGAATGCCTCGTGCATAGGCTTAACCGTAGTCAAATAGTGATCATGGATCGAATGGATGGTGCGGCCGCGCTCCTCGATATCTCGAAGAACCCGACGAAGAATACGCACATCAGGGTCGGTATCCACAAATACTTTAATGTCGAGCAGGCTACGGAGCTTTTCGTCAGACAGCACGTGCAGTCCCTCAAGCATAACGATATGATTCGGCAGCAGCTCTACCGTCTCGTCAGTGGAACGGGCATGGACTGTAAAGTCATACACTGGCGCTTGAGTCGCTTGTCCTTTTTTCAGACATTGCAGATGCTCGATAAGCAAGTCGTTGTCAAAGGCAAACGGATGATCATAATTGACCAAAGCACGTTCGTCATAGGTCAGATGTGAATGGTCTTTATAATAGTTATCCTGAGATATGAAAGTCACTTTATTAGATCCCAGACGTTCAACGACAGCGCGTGCTACCGTTGATTTACCGGAACCTGTACCGCCGGCAATACCAATAATAAGCATGGCGTTTCACTTACCCTTCCCTAAATCTATCCCGATACAACTCAAGTATTGTAGCACAATGCACACTTTTTTTCATCAATGTTGAGCTTTGTATTTCTTCCATTTTCGTATCCTGGCCCTGAATGTTTTAAAAGGTGCCACAGAGTTGATATGAATCCATCTGGCCATGGGCCAGTTCGGATTACTGCCAGTCCACTTATGAACGCCCTGTACGAAGAGTTCTTCATGACTGAGTGTGTCAATCCAATCCAGCCACTTTTGCTCGGTTAGCTTGAATAGTTGCCGTAATTCACGTAAAGAGTGGTGGGAATAGGTTTTGTAAAAGGATTGGTAAAGCTCGCCTAGTCTATTCCATTTATAATTTGGTGCAGGCATGATGACAGTTTTTCCTTCCTTTTCGTCTCTGTCCCATGACATTACAAGCTGAAGCCATCCGAGCTGGTAGGCAATCATTTCTGCGGGGGTTTTATCTACCTCGGGAATCCGAATATCCTTTTGATCCTCGTCTATCTCCTCGAATTCACTGTCTAACAACAAGTAGGAGGCATGGATGGCTTCTTTTAACTCCGTTTTGGAAACGTACTGGTAGCTGGACATCTGATTGCTCCTTTGCATTGTATTTATGATGCTGACCTGTTTATATGTACCACTTCTAATATGACAGCCTTATGTCTTATTCAAAAATAAAAAAATAGCGATTTTTGTGATTTTATGAAAGAGCATTTGGTGTGTTCGCGAAAAAAGAACGAAAAATTAATAGAGAAATTAAGGCAAGAGATAAGTAATTAGGAACATTTTAATATTTTTTTATATGCCTAAAGAAGATATCATTGATATTACAGCAGGACAAAAGAAAGCGCATCTGATTGGTGCTACAGAAATGGCTGGCGACAATGCAGATTTGGAAGTAACGCTGCATCATAATTACTACCTGGATATTCAGGATCGTATGCCTCGTCTGCGTGGTGGTAATGCTCATGTATATAACATCGTTATGGATGATGCCGGATTGGCCAGAGCCAAAAAAAGAATTACACCTGACATGGCCAAAGCAATTGCTGCCAAAGGATATCATTTTGACGTAGTAGGTAACGGTGCAATTTCAACGGAAAATGGCGCGGTACTGCTAGAAAAATCGTATTTAATTGATGTATTTTCTCCTGTCCGTAATAACCAAAAGGACCCTAACCAAGCGGACTACACAGGCAAAATTAAAGCAGAGGACGTCATCCTCTCGGATAACGGCACCGTGTTCAGAGGAGGCAGCGACGATGCGAATAGCCCGTTGGCTCCGTATCCTGTCAAAGCCAAGGACTTCTCCTGGAATGGATTCAAAACGTTGCCATACAGCTACACAGCCGAAAATCCTGAAAATCTGGTTGCCCAATTGCAGGGCATGGACGGAGCGGGTGCAGGCAAGCTGAACTGGTCGAGTGAAAACTGGCTCAAAACAGTATACAAAGCAGCCGTTTCGAAAAATGTACAAGCGGTGGAAGATTCCGAATAAGTATTTGAGGATTTTGCAAAATCCTGATTCACGAAGAAGCAGCCAGGACAGATATACTCTGTTCCTGGCTGTTTTTGGGTTAGCTCCATTTAGGCTGCGTTCGGTACATTCTTAACCGATAACAACAAACGAGGATACGCCAGCAGGTACCGATCTAACCCGGAATAACGTTCCATCGTCTCTAAAGGTACGCAGAATATAAGGCTGGTTCGTAGGTGTGCGGACTCTGCTGAACCGGGCAGTACCAAAACTGTCGAAGCCTGCAGCTTGCACAAAGCTTCCATCTAGACGCCGAAGTGTAGCAAAAAATCCGCTTGTGTTAAAAGGGACACCATCATTGTTAGCCCAGATGACTGTAAATCGACGGAAGGTTTGCGTTGGACTCACATTGCGATATCTCGAAGCAGGAACCTTTCTGCCCGTAGATTTCAGCGTTTGTGGAGGACGAATGGCCACTTCAAATCAACTCCTTTGTTGTGATGAGATAGTAGATGCATACAAAGGAGCTTTGGAATGTGCCATAAACTATATTTGAAAAAATAGGTGTATATCGAACTCAAAATGCATGAAAACGGAGCAGGCGAAACGGTACTGGACAAGCAACAACAATGGGAAGCACCATCCGTCTGCGCAGTGACACTCCATGTGGATTATAGTTCGACTCGGGACCTCATCCTGCCCAATCGCGCCGCAGCGTGAAGAGTTCTTTTAGTGCATCTGTCGACAGCTCGGTAATCCAGCCCTCGGTGCTGGAAATAATTTGGTCGCTAAGCTGCTGCTTGCTCTCCAGCATTTCATCAATGCGTTCCTCCAGCGTGCCCAGCGAGATGAATTTGTGTACCTGTACATCCTTCGTCTGTCCCATCCGGTAGGCGCGGTCTGTGGCCTGATTTTCAACAGCCGGATTCCACCAGCGATCGAAGTGAAAGACGTGATTGGCCGCTGTCAGATTCAGCCCCACACCGCCAGCCTTGAGTGACAAAATAAATACAGACGGCTGCTCTTCAGGGGCTAGCGTGTAAGATTGGAATTGCTCAATCATCCGGTCGCGCGCGGTTTTGGACGTGCTGCCGTTCAGATAGAGCACCGGCTCTTGCAATTCTTGAGCGAATACCTGCTGGAGCATCCGTCCCATGCCAATATATTGTGTGAAAATCAGGCAGCGCTCACCTTCCGCCCGCAGCTCCTTAACCATGGACAGAATACGCTCAAGCTTGGATGAACGGCTGATAAGCACTTCAAGCTCGGACGGGCTATACCCGGGAGCAGCGACATTCAGAGCTGCTTCCTTGGTCAAAAGGACAGGGTGATCACAAAGCTGCTTTAGCTGGGTAAGAGCGGATAAAATAGCTCCTTTTCGCTCAATGCCTTCCAGCTTCTGCATCCGTTCCATCAGCTCTTTGACAATCTGGTCATAGAGCGCTCCCTGCTCGGAGGTGAGGTGAATGTAGGTTTTCATCTCATTTTTGTCAGGCAAATCAAGCTGTATCGCCGGGTCCTTTTTCTTGCGCCGCAGCATGAAGGGCTGAACCAGCTTTTGCAAATCCATCGTTCGCTGCTCGTTATGTTCTTTCTCAATAGCATTCATGAACCGATTGCTAAAGGCGCGTGAGCTGCCCAGATAACCGGGATTGATAAAATCATAAATAGACCACAGCTCGGACAGCCGATTCTCAATAGGTGTCCCGGTCAGTGCTATACGATGACGTGCAGGAAAGCTGCGAACGGCTGTGGATTGCTTGGTTTGCGCATTTTTAATGTTTTGCGCTTCATCCAGGCAAATCGAATCCCAGGTCATGCCTTGGAGCAGCTCTTGATCGAGGGTTGCAGTCGCAAAGGAAGTCAAGACGACATCGACTTGCCGGGCTTCCTCGCGGAACAATTCCCCCTGATCCCGCTTGCTTCCATAGTGCAGCAGGACCTTCAAGGAGGGGGCGAATCGGCTAAGCTCCTTCTGCCAGTTGCCCAGTACCGAAGTCGGGCAAATCAGTAGAGAACTGGAGCGGACGCCTGTCTCCGCGGCCATCTCCTGTAGATGAAGCAAATAGGCGATAAATTGCACCGTTTTGCCAAGCCCCATGTCATCTGCCAAGCAGGCTCCCAG
>NZ_ASSB01000390.1:0-3696 GCF_000520755.1 Paenibacillus sp. 1-18 | reverse complement strand
AAATAGGCTGTCGAGACTTTCTCGACAGCCTGAGAGGATCATATGATCCTCTTTCCTATTGTTTTTGATTCTGTCGTATAACGTTCCCGTATTCACGACGTCCCATCGACTAACTCCGCTGTGCAGTTAGTTGGTGCGGATGTGTCTGGCTGAAATACTTCCTTGCTGCTAAAACGCCTCGTCAAATCAACATAAAACTTCTACCGCCGAGGGCGAATACCCGATGCGTGAATATTGTGTTATACGGCGATTCGGACTTCTCTGACATCACACCACCAGTATTGTTTTATGTACTGCAAATAATTAGAATATAGACATATAGAATAGAAAGGACTGATTTCTATTAAAAGTTTAATCGAAATCTATTTACAAGATATATTAAACCCTCAACTTGTTAATCTTGGCGCAAATACAGTTTCAATCGCTAAGGTTAAAAATGATATCCGTAATAGATTAATATCAATCATTAGTCGTTGGAATCAACAAGAATTTCGAAAAACAATTCTACTAATAGGCTTAGAGGAAGCTCACTTCTATCAGCCTGAAGCTGATTTGAGTATCAAGTCTTTAGTTGTAGTAGCTATACGAAATAGTCTGATTGAAGATATGAAAAGTACAATACATGCAGCTAAAAAACTAGGGTTATCCAAACAGATTATTGATGACAGTACAATAAAAATTATTACTTATGATGCAATAAGATACTTCAGTGAATATGAGCTAAATCAAATAACCATTAACTTTACTTCACAAGAAGAAACATCTGACCCTTACTTCCACTTAAAAGAAAGATATCCGATTGCTTGGGAAGCAATGAAACATCTTAGCCAGTGTGCTAATTATATACAATATCCATCTCTTGAATGTGCTCCACCTAAATCAATAGTTACAATTAATCCCAATGAAAAATCAAGAACAATGACAGAAGTTCAAAGCGGAATTGATCCTAAAATTGATAATAAATTACAACAACTTCTTAATTTTGTTATTTCAGGTGGACAGCCTTTCTTCTATTGTGATTGCTTTAAAATGATAAGCAGGAATCCTGATAAGCTATTCAAAGTTATTGATATAGTATTGTCTTCAAACGCGCCTGTAGTAACTACTAATTATTATATAAGTAATGGATATGTCGCAAAGCGCTCAAAATTACTTCGTCCTGCACATGACACAGATGAGATCTTAATAAAACTTAAAGATACTTCTGGTTTGAGAAAATCACATTTAGAGATTTTAAAAATAATGAAAACTTCTATGGATAGCTAATGCTATATATTCCGAATTGTCGTATAACGTTCCCGTATTCACGACGCCCAGCGAATGCTGGGTGTGTCCGGCTGCCCCCGCTTCCCCGAAATCCTCCTGCCGGACCGAGGGCGTATGCCCGATGCGTGAATATAATGTTATCTGATGTCAGCCCTCCTTAGAGCCACTAACTCACTTATTTTGGGCTTCTTCAGTAATTTTAAAGTTTTCTTGCTTTGATAACGAAGGTTACAGGAAACATCTTCGCTCTTTTTACGAAATCATTATTTTCATCGTGCAATTGTATGATTTCATTCTCGGTTTCTTCAATCATTTGTTCAATAACAAACCCTGCTTTCGCCAACGCATTTATATAGGTTGATAGTTTACGGTCAGATAAGGTTAGCGCGCCTTGACAAAAATCAGGAGATACCGAATACCAAGATTCATCGAAATAACACTTGTTAAAAGCAAATCTATTATTTTCTTCAACAACACATTTGTGTATAGGATGAGACCAACTGAAAATAAAAACGCAGTCTTTTTTTAAATAAGAAGCAATTCGACAAAAAGTGCCTTCTAGGTCGGTTGTCCAGCCTATGGTGTAAATCGAATAAACAAAGTCAAAATAATCTACAGGTATGTCACATTCTTCTTCCATGGGAGAACAGATCAATTTTGCCGAAAGACCACACGCCGTCAAATGTTGTTTTGCCTTCTCAATTTGTTTTTCTGATATATCCATCCCCCATAGTTCAGATGCTTTGCGATCCCCCTGATATTGTAAGGATTGACCATTTCCACAGCCTATCTCTAACATCTTTTTTCCTGAGACATCGCCAAAAAGTTGGCATTTTTCTTCTGAGACAAATGCTCCATAAAAAGGAAGTACGATTGCTCCTAAAAAGTCATTTCCTTTTGTATCCCAATAGAAGCTGTTTGTTTCATAAACACTATGCTTGTTCATCCTGTGACCTCCTCTAATATAAATTTTGTTCGCTGCTCAGGTGTTTACCTATTAGTCATTTATTAGGTTTAGTTAATTTATCTGAAATAAAGTAAGCAGCAATAAATGAAAGAATAAAATTAGTTGTAACATTATCTGGTGTCCATCCAAAGGTGTTCACCTCATTAATTAAGTGTCTATGATTTAGCTGATTTCAGATAACGTTCCCGCATTCACGACGTCCTAGTGCCTTAAGGTTTCGCCAGGACCCGGCTGCCGCTTGCGGCAGTTAGGCGGTGGGATGTGTCTGCCTGAATCACTTTCCCCGAAATGCCTCGGACAGACCAAGGGCCGCTCTGCGCCCACAGCGTCGAATGCGATGTTATCTGATGCCATGGTCTTCCTTGAATTACTTTCAAATATTTATTGTTCTTGATATCCTCCAATTATTAGCACTTGTAATATTCATAAGAATAATAGCTAGCACAACTAAAACAACTAAAGTAACAATACTACCTTCAATCCCAAAGCTACCACCTGTAATCAAATCATTTCCGGTTAATTTTATACCATAAATCCCGGATGTTTCACGGCCACTCACTGGCACACTGAATATTGATCCTTGTAAAAAATTCCATGGAATATGAAAAGAAATTGCAGTCCAAATTGTCTTAGTTCTAATGGTTACAAATGCCAAGACAACACTAAGTATAAATATATTTGTAAATGCTACAAAAGAGTAACCTTCATTGCCTCCATGAATTAAACTAAATAGTAATGAAGTTAAACAAATCGACCAGCCTCTACCAATTGAACCTGAATTACGAAAGCGCGGAATGACCGGCAAGGTAGTAAACGGGGATTGAGGGATACCCACCAAATTAAGGGAAATAAGCCATAAGAATCGGCTAAGAGCTGGCGAAAAAGGGTACACTTCCCCCTACCCCATAAGAATGGGTTCCGTTACTTCCATGAAAATTTTTGGAAAAGTCACTCGAGCAGAAGCAGAGCGACACGAGTAGCGATTCGCTGCCATGCATAACAAGAGCCCAATGCTTTGGCCAGCTTCAACGAGAGTTGCCTGCTGTGGCGAATGAGCGTACCGGCAACCTGAAAGAACTCCAAGCGAAAGCGGGAAATCGTGTATCCACGTTGTATCGGCTCGCAGCAATCGCGTTTGAAACGCTCGTAGAGGTTATACGCCATGAGCTTGAGGAGCAGATCGATCTCGTTGGCTTCAAATGAGCCCGTCGCGATTCGATGGATGGAAAAGCCGTACTTGGCTTCCTTGATGTAGTTCTCCATGCAGCAACGCTGATTGTAGAAGCGCCAGACATCGATCGCTTCCCAATACAGATTGGTCACGATAGCCTCGTACTGCCAGTCGGTGTCGAGGACGAGACAGTTCTGCCCATCCTGAACGACCTGAACCTTGCGCGTGACCGTGACGCGCCTGGGACGATCCCAGGACGTTGCCTGATAAAACAGGGCGATTCCTTCGATGA
>NZ_ASSB01000389.1:0-764 GCF_000520755.1 Paenibacillus sp. 1-18 | reverse complement strand
AAGCGTCGCTCTGAACGATTCGCTTCTTGTGCTTGACTTTTTGTAATTGTACCTGCTTGGTCGGCCTCATCCGTACATGCTGTGATATATCGGCATAATGACCATTTGTTTTGCGACTCTGTGCGGCGCAATACATTCCTGCGCGTTTCGCCTTGCTTAGTGCTTTTTGTGTTCGAGTACGTGCCATACGGCCTTCACTCTCCTTCATTAGACTCCATTTATCATAGCATCAGAAATCTAAATCGTGAAGGGTGCATGTACAGGAATACCATTAAATGTCTGAGAAAATGTCCGTATCGCCACTTGAGGCCGCTATCACAAAAACAACGACTAAGGAAAGGATGATCAATGTATAAATCAGTGTCCCAATAATACTACATACCAGTCCGGCAATCGCCATACCTCTACCTTGTTCGCCATAACGATTAATTTCCTTCAGGGAAAGGCTGGACAAAATAATGCCAACTATTCCGATAATCAACCCAAGATAAGGAATGACAACCGATAAAATCCCGAGTACCATCGAGGCAACAGCCTTACTGTTTGTAGGTGGAACCACTGGGAGCTGGTTAAATGGGGCGTTATAATCGTTCGTCTCCTGAAAAGAGTCGGAAGATCGAGGCTCTTTGTATAAATCACTCATCTGTCTAATTCAACTCCAATATGTAAAATAGCAATATATACGTTCTAGGGTACCACAATCTTACAAATCAGGACAGTACTTATTTTAAAAGACGGATTGTAATATGAAGTGCGACACCTGC
>NZ_ASSB01000388.1:0-9154 GCF_000520755.1 Paenibacillus sp. 1-18 | reverse complement strand
GTGCTGCGCCGGCTGCGCGTGTTGGCGTAGCCTTGGCAATGCCGCTTACGGACAGAGCGGCATTGCCATTTTATGAGCCTATACAACTTTGTGGTATAGTAAATGCCAAAGCAAAGGAAGCGGAAGTGGGATGCGCCGTGTTTTCTCGGAGCATGCCTGGTTTCTGCGGAACGGAGGATTGAATATGAGCGTAACATTAACGGTCGTAGGCTTGGGCTCGGGAGATCCCGATCAGCTTACGATAGGGATATTGAACAAAATGCGGGGCGCTTCGGCGCTGTACCTGCGGACAAGGAAGCATCCGGCGGTTAAAGTGCTGGATGAGTTTGAGGTGGCTTTTGAGTCGTTTGACACGGTGTATGAGACAAAGGAATCTTTTCCAGAGGTATACGAGGAAATTACCAGCCAATTGATTGCAACGGCTGCCAAGGCGGCGGATGGAAGCGAAATTGTCTATGCGGTTCCCGGTCACCCGATGGTAGCGGAAGCAGCGGTACAGCTGCTTAAGGAACGTTGTCCTGGGGAAGGCATCAAGCTGAACATCTTGGGCGGTGAAAGCTTTCTGGATGAAGCCTTTGTGCGTCTTGGATTTGATCCGATTGAGGGTTTCCAACTGCTCGATGCGGGTACACTGGATGCGAGCTGGCTTCAGCCTCAGCTACATACGCTGATCGGACAAGTGTATGACACCTTTACTGCATCCGATGTGAAGCTGTGTCTGATGGAACGTTATCCTGACGATTACCAGGTGTATGTCGGTCACGCTCTTGGGGTAGAAGGTGAGGAAGCGGTACATAAGGTGCCTCTGTACGAGCTGGATCGAGTGGAGGGTTACGGAAACCTGTCTCTGGTGTATATACCCCGTAGTGAGGATGAGGCGCTCAAGCGGCGATCTTTTGACCGTCTGCACGAGATTGTCGATATTTTACGCAGCCCGGAAGGGTGTCCATGGGATCGTGAACAGACCCATCAGTCCATCCGCAAAAATCTGATCGAGGAAACGTATGAAGTCATCGAAACGATAGATGAGGATGACCCTGAGCATATGAAGGAAGAGCTGGGCGATTTGCTGCTGCAAATTTTGCTGCATGCCCAAATGGAAGAGGAAGTTGGAGCCTTCAATGTCTATGACGTGATTCAGGGATTGAATGATAAGCTCATTTTCCGCCATCCGCACGTATTTGGTGACCATCAGGCGAATGATGCGGAAGAGGCGCTGCAAAACTGGGAGCAGATGAAAGCCGAGGAAAAACGGCTTAAAGGGACAGCGTCCGCACAGTCTTCTGTACTCGATGGGGTTCCACGTGATTTGCCTGCGCTCATGAAATCATACAAGCTTCAGAAAAAAGCAGCTAAGGTAGGCTTCAACTGGGATAGTATCGAAGGTGTATTTGACAAACTGGACGAGGAAGTGGCTGAATTGAAGGAAGCGGTCCGTGAAGGCCATTCCGTAGAAGCACAGTTGCTGGAGCTAGGTGATGTATTATTCGTTGCTGTGAATGCAGCTCGATTTATGGAAGTAGACCCCGAAGAGGCATTGTCTGCCACCAATCGAAAATTTATAAAACGATTCCAGTATATTGAACAAAAATTACGCGAGCAGGGGCGTCGTCCTGAGGACAGCAGCGTAGAAGAAATGGAAACCTACTGGCAGGAAGCCAAAAAGCTCCTTGACAGAGCTTGATCACACCGCCCTGCTGAACAATGATTCGGTCAGAGAGCGAAAAAAATACAGGTAAAGAGTGGCTTGCCTATGGACTGTACAGGCCAGCAAAGGAGACGCGTGCAGGGTTAAAAGCATGCCTGGTTTGAGGAGACTTGCCAATGGGGAGCGTTTTGTAGTAGGATGTTGGCTTAACTGGGGTCCAATAAAAAAACGCCTGCTATTGCAGGATTTTTAGGGGCAAGCCAGAATAACTTGTAGTAATTCTGAAAATAACTGTAGCTTACAGACAAACGTGCTACAGTTGAATTCAGAGAGGCTTCGGCCGCAGCTTGACCTCACGTCTGCTCCAGGTATGGACATGCAGCGGCGTGATGATTACTTTTTGATATTTGGGAGGCTTTTATCTTATGAACAAGACAGATTTGATCAACAATATTTCCAGCAAAAGCGGTTTGAGCAAACGTGACGTTGAAGCTGTATTGAATGGCGTTCTTGGTGAAATTACAGATGCACTCGCTAGTGGCGACAAAGTACAACTGATCGGCTTTGGTACTTTTGAAACGCGCAAACGTTCCAGCCGTACAGGTCGCAACCCACAAACCGGCAACACGATTGAAATTCCAGAATCGACCGTTCCTGCTTTTAAAGCCGGTAATAAGCTTAAAGAAGCCGTTAACTAATGCGTCTTGATAAATTCTTGAAAGTCTCGCGGCTGATTAAGCGGCGAACCGTAGCCAAGGATGTCTCCGAACAGGGGAGAGTGGTGGTGAACGGACGCGAAGCCAAGCCGAGCAGTGCGGTCAAAGTGGGCGATGAAATCACCGTCCAATTTGGTCAAAAGCTGGTGACTGTGCGAGTGGAACGGCTCGCCGACACTACACGCAAGGACGAGGCTGCAAGTATGTACACTTTGGTGAAAGAAGAGCCTATTGCCAGGGAGAGCGGTTTGAACTGGTAAGCAGGCATCGAATTTTCTCATCGAGCTGTACATGAAAGCACTCCTTCATCATCTGATGAAGGGGTGCTTTTTTTAGGTGATAAGCCTTCTTTAAGGCTGGCTGATTTAAAGCAAAAACAGTTCTAAATCATATGGCCCCCTTCATAAGCTAAGAACAGAAGGAGGGGTACATGCCATGATTGAACAAGGGAAGCCCAAGCACCATGATTTGCATATGCAAAGCCGCAAGCAGCTCGATATTTCAGGCGTCAGCAATGTGGAGAGCTTTGACAGTGAAGAGTTCCTGCTTCAGACCGAGCTGGGCCATCTCACCATTCGCGGACAACATTTACATATCAAAAACCTCAGTCTGGAAGAGGGGCTGTTGTCCATTGAAGGTCAGATTAATTCCCTCGTCTACCTGGAGCCCGGGGCCCCAGCCAAAAATGGAAAAAGCCTATTCGGCAAGCTCTTCAAATGAATCCTTATACACAATGGCTGACGTTGATGTGGATGCTGCTGTCGGGCATTGCAATGGGAGTGGTGTTTGACAGCTACCGGGTGCTGTCCATCCGCTTTCATCTTGCCCGTTGGAGCGTTCATATGTTGGACGTGCTGTACTGGGTGGCCTCGGCGCTGTTTATTTTCCGTGTGCTGTACGCGAGCAATCGCGGTGAGCTGCGGTTTTATGTCTTTTTAGGACTACTTTTGGGGGTTTGGCTCTATTTTTGGGCCTTTAGTGTTACAACCCAACGTTTTGTGGTAATGTTATTAGAGATAGTCCGCAGACTGACGTTGATCGTGAACAGCATACTGCGCATCCTGATTGTTCTTCCGGTGTTGGCGCTGTATCGGCTGGTACGCAAACTGGTCGGATGGACATGGGCACTTATCGTGTTCTTGGGAAGGATGCTGATATACATCTTGATGCCACTTTGGAAGCCGATCCTATGGCTGATCGGTCCGCTCAAAGCGCGCTGGAAGACTCCAAAGTCGCTCGTGAAGCTCGGCATCAGAGTGAAAAACACAGCAAAAAGATGGTTTGGAAGGAGGTAGTATCATGCGTAATTCGTCTGTAGATCGCCAGTCATCTCCTACGTCCAAGTCCAACGCGGGCGGGCGCAGGCGAATCATGATTTGGTTGCTATCGCTTGCCGCCTTTGGTAGTTGGGCTATTTTCACCTTTTTTTCACAAGGGATGATTATGGCTGATCGAAGTGAACAGCTCACCCAGAAGGAAAAGCAGAAGCAAGCTGCTACACAAACAGAACAACAGCTTCAAACCGAAGTGAATCGTCTCAAAGACCCCGAGTACATTGGGGAGATTGCCAGAAGCAAGTACGGTCTCTACAAACCGGAAGAGACGCCGATCATCGGTGATCAGAAATAGGACCGTTATCGGGCTAATGCTTAGTTGACCTTAGTTCCGCCATTTTGTATAATCAAATCACCACAGCGGGATTTTTTTGCAAAAAATCGGTTGTATATTTTAAGGGAGGATCATTTTATTCTATGGCAATTGAAGTGGGCACCAAGTTAGAGGGCAAAGTGACAGGCATCACGCATTTTGGAGCATTTGTGGATTTGTCTGGAGGTGTCACGGGTCTCGTTCACATCTCGGAAATCGCCGATAACTACGTTAAGGATGTTAACGACCACCTGAAGATTAATGATGTCGTGACGGTGAAAGTCATTAATGTTGACAAAGATGGCAAAATTGGACTTTCCATTAAGCAAACGATTGACAAGCCGGCAAGTGAAGCCCGTCCACCAAGAGCTCCAAGACCGGAGCGTACAGGAGGAACAGGTGGAGGAGACCGTTTCGGCGGTGGAGGTTCAGGTCCAAGTCAGGGACGCGGTGGTGGTGGTTTCAACCGCGATCGTGGAGGCCGTTCTTTCAAGCCTGCACCGGGTAAACCTTCATTTGAGGATAAAATGTCACGCTTCCTGAAAGATAGTGAGGAACGCATTTCGTCGCTGAAAAAGAACACCGAGGGTAAACGCGGAGGACGCGGCGCGAAGCGTGTTTAATTCACTTGACAACCGTATCAACCATACACGGAAAACCGTACAGTCGAAAGACTGCTACGGTTTTTTTGCGTTTTACCGACAACACATACAGGCAGGCAAGTGCTGGAGGGGATGCAGGCTGCCGTCATCCTGCGAGCATATGATGAGAATCATGATTATTGAAGAATCGAAGAGCAATTGTGCTGAAAAAATGTATGTTTTTTTTGTCGTGAGGACCTAATCGTCCGACAAACTCCAACGGTTTTCCGTCTATCTTCTGTGCAAATCGCTAGTCTGGGTGTAGTGATGGACGACAGGGAGGGGCTACGAAAGTGAAGGATTGGATGGAACTCCCATACCCTTCCATACGGGCGTGGCCTGATTTCCAGGGTGATGCTCTGTCCTTTCGCGCTGAACGTTTTTTTGTCGGAAATTTCTTGGAATAAGACGTGAGGTTCTGACAAACTTTCTCAATCGTTCCGGTTTAAGATGGGAACATCAAATTGATGAATGGGGTGCCTGACGCATGATGGAGAAATGGAACGTGGTACAATTTCCGGGGTTGAAATCTAGAAAGTCCAGATCCAAAGAACGTACGGAAGGTTGGACTTCCAGACTCAAGAAGCGACTGGATTCACATAAAGCGGTGCAATGGGTGATGGCGCAAAGATGGATGCTGCTATTGTCGGCTATGGGGCTTTTACTGGGGCGCGCCATGATTTTGGACGAGCTTTCCCCTTTTGCCCTCGCTTATTTTGCGGTCATCACATTCCTTCGCCGTGATCTGATGCTGCCTATAGCTGTATCGGTATTACTGGGTAGCTTGTTGGCTCCCTATCCATCGTTGTTCATGATTGGAGGTGAGCTGATTGTATTTTATCTCTTGTTTCGCGGGCTACGAGCCTTTGATCGTCTGGAATTATCCTATGCTCCGCTTATGGTTTTCCTATCTGTGTTCATGGTCAATTTATTTAACGCCGTGATGGCTCCGTCCTTCACATGGTATGATCTTGTCATTGTGGGAACGGATGCGGTCCTTAGCTTTATGCTTACACTGGTGTTCACGCAGGCTATTCCACTGTTTACGTATCGAAAAAAGACAAGCCAGCTCAAGAATGAGGAAATTTTGTGTCTCATTATTTTACTGGCCTCTGTGATGACAGGGGCGGTAGGATGGACCCTTCATTCACTGTCTGTCGATCATGTTTTGTCACGATATTTGATCTTGGTGTTTGCTTTGGTTGGAGGGGCTTCACTAGGTGCTTCGGTTGGTGTGATTACCGGCTTAATTCTCAGCCTGGCCAATATGTCCGCGATTGTGCAGATGAGCTTACTTGCATTTGCGGGCTTGCTGGCAGGGATGCTGCGTGAAGGGCGAAAGGGTGCTGTTGCATTAGGGATGTTACTGGGCTCTTCCATTTTAACGATCTATTTGGATGGGACGGGAGATGTACTGACATCGACTTGGGAGAGCTGTGCGGCGATTCTATTATTCTTAATAACTCCAAAAAGCTTCTTTAAAGCGGTTTCTACCTATGTCCCCGGTACGCAGGATCACGCCAAGTCCCAGCATGAATATGCCAAAAGGGTTCGTGACCTCACCGCAGAGCGGGTAACGAAATTTTCCCGCGTATTCAGTCAGCTATCCCGCAGCTTTCATCAGATATCTGCGAGTGAGGGCGCAAAGCCGGACGGAGAAATCGAGCATTTTATGAACGCCGTAGCGGAAGGCACGTGCGCCTCCTGCTTTAAGTGCGAGCAGTGCTGGGACGGCAAGTTTATGCAAACTCATCAGTATATGACGGAAATGATGAGCGCCATTGAGGATAATCCTGATTTGGAGCCGGAACAGATGCCGCCGCAATGGAGCAAGGCATGCGCCAAAACGGGCGCTGTACTGCAGGTCATGAAGCAGCAGTATAGTCTCTATCAGCATAATATGCAGTGGAAGCGCCAAGTATACGACAGTCGTCAGCTTGTTGCTGACCAGCTATCAGGCGTATCACAAATTATGGAGGATTTGGCGCGGGAAATTCAGCGGGAAGGCCAGACCATGCATCGGCAGGAGGAGCAAATACGGGAGGCGCTTGAGCGGCTGGGTTTGTCCATCCAATCAATTGAGATTATTAACCTGGATGCAGGTCAGGTAGAAATTGAGATTGTCCATGCCTATACAAGGGGATTCGATGAATGTCGGAAAATCATTGCTCCGCTGCTGTCGGACATACTGGACGAGCATATTGCCGTGATGCGCGAAACGGCGGCAGATCGCCGCCAAGGCTTGGCCACCGTCATGTTTGGCTCTGCCAAGACGTATGAGGTGGCTACAGGAGTAGCAAGTGCCGCCAAGGGAGGGGATTTTTTCTCAGGAGACAGCTATAGCATGATGGAGCTAGGGAACGGGACCTTTGCAGTCTCCCTGAGCGATGGGATGGGGAATGGAGAGCGTGCGCAGCAGGAGAGCAGCGCGGCCCTTGATATTTTGGAGGAATTATTGCAATCCGGGATGGATGAGAAATTGGCGATCAAGTCGGTGAACTCTGTCCTGATGCTGCGATCACCCGAGGAAATGTATGCTACCGTCGATATGGCGCTGATTGACCAGTACACGGCCCGAACAACCTTTATGAAAATTGGGTCTACGCCGAGCTTTATTAAAAGGGGGGAGGAGGTCATTCCTGTATCTGCCAGTAATTTGCCAATTGGCATTATACAGGATATTGAGGTGGATTTGGTGTCACTTCAACTACAGCCGGGTGATATTCTCATCATGATTACAGACGGTATATACGATTCGCCGGGTTATGCGGTCAATAAGGAAATATGGATGAAGCGCATGATCCAGGAGATTGAAAGTGATGATCCGCAGCAGCTGGCCGACTGCTTGCTGGAACGGGTTATTCGTTACCAGCAAAATCAAATCTATGATGATATGACGGTTGTTGTTAGTAAAATAGATCATTACCGTCCAGAGTGGGCAACCCTGCATGTACCCGGTATGAGCTGGGCAGAGCGTCCACGGACGGTGAGTTAAGGTAACATTGCCCGGGAAATTCCTTTCTCGCTTTTAAAAATCCGCATTCTTCGTTTGAATCGTTCCGGAATAGGCAAAGATAGAATCTATCGGGATAGATTAAGAGGAAGCGGAGGTCAAAAAGCGATGAAGCAAATTTTGATCATTACAGACGGATGTTCCAATGTAGGGGTTAGCCCGGTCATAGCGGCTGCTCAGGCTCTACAGGAAGGCATTACAGTGAATGTCGCTGGAGTCATAGATTATGGAACCATAGGCGAGCTTGGCAGTACGGAGATTCGCGAAATTGCTA
Source organism: Paenibacillus sp. 1-18 (assembly GCF_000520755.1). Taxonomy (NCBI): domain Bacteria; kingdom Bacillati; phylum Bacillota; class Bacilli; order Caryophanales; family Paenibacillaceae; genus Paenibacillus; species Paenibacillus sp. 1-18. Next base: position 1,215 of record NZ_ASSB01000388.1, on the reverse strand, counting down.
AAGCTGGAGGAGGGTTCAGCCAAATCGTAGGCACGAAGCAGTTGGCACAGACCATGCAGATGATGACACGTAAAACGGTCGTTCAAACGATTCAGCAGGCGGTTAATAGAGAGTTAACGCATATTTTGGGTGAGGGTGGCGCCCGGCATATTGGTGAACTGCCTCCGGCCAAACGGGCTCAGGTAGTTGAGGTGATGGACGAACTTACAGAGACAAGCCCTCTGGAAATTGCTTTACTCATTGATGCCAGCGCGAGTATGAGGCCCAAGCTGCATGCTGTAGAGGACAGCATTCGCGATTTGCTGCTCAGTTTGCAGTCCAGGAGCGGACTCAGCCGCATCTCTGTATTCCATTTTCCAGGCGGCCGAATGGGTGAAGACGCGGTTATGGATATCGGCTGGACCTCTGAACTCAACCAGATCAAATCGCTATTCGGACGTCTGCGGATGAAAGGAGCGACGCCGACAGGTCCAGCCATTTTACAAGTGATTGATTATTACCGATATGTTACACTAGAGGAACAGAAAGATATGGAAGAATCCTATGATAAAGGAGAAGGGATGCTCGGTGACTATGTCGTCTGATCCCGTTCTTGCACCCGGAACGGTCATCAAGGGCAAGTGGAAGCGGAGCAGCTATGTCATTCAGCGCCTGCTGGGCCGGGGAGCGAACGGAACTGTATATTTGGTAAAAGAAGCACAGGCCGATCGGCAATTTGCTCTGAAAATGGGAAGAAACACGCTTGATCTGCAATCAGAGATTAATGTGCTGACTACACTGCATTCTCAAGGGACTAAGGCCGTGTTCCAAAAAGATGGGGACCCCTCCTTTTTATTTGAAGTCGACGATGTGGTGTTACGCAGCGGAGAGATCCCCTTTTATGTCATGCGATATATTAAGGGCGATCCGCTTCATCGTTTTGTTGCAGCCAAAGGGGCGGAATGGTATGGTGTGGCTGGAACCGGTATACTCAATCGTCTGGCAGAGCTGCATCAGGCAGGATGGGTGTTTGGCGACCTGAAGCCGCAAAATATTTTGGTCAATGCCTATGGAGAAGCCGAATTAATTGATTATGGCGGAGTATCCCTTGCAGGTCGGAGTGTTAAACAATTTACAGAATGGTATGACAGGGGATTCTGGAATGCTGGCAACCGAAATGCCGATCCCCAGTATGACCTGTTTGCCTTTGCTCTTCTAACGATTCATATATTGGAG